>NZ_JBVVPA010000012.1:0-222188 GCF_055807555.1 Bradyrhizobium sp. Ken64
TCTGGTTCGCCGTTCTCTGGCTCGGCGGGGTGAGCGCCGTCACCATCATTTCGTTCGGTCTCAGGCTATGGCTTGCGAGTCGGCGCGCCTGCCGTGCTGCACGATTTTCGCGAGATTGTCCTTCAGGAGCCCGGTCAGCTCGTCGACCTCGCTGCGGACGTCGTCCGCAAGCGGGACAGGCGCGAGCGCCTCGTTCAGCTCGTCCGTCAGCTCGGCGGAGAGCGATGCAAAATTGTTGACGAAGTTGAGCGGGTTCTTGATTTCGTGCGCGATGCCGGCGGTGAGCTGGCCGAGTGAGGCCAGCTTCTCGGTCTGGACCAGCCGGTCCTGGGCCGCGCGCAGGCCGTCGAGCGATTTGGCGAGGTCTCTGGTGCGGTCCTGCACCTCGTTGAACAGGCGCGTGTTCTCGATGGCGATCACGGCCTGGTCGGCGAAGGTCTTGAGCAGGGCGATCGCTTTGTCCGGGAAGGGACCGGGCTCCGGCCGCGTCACGCCGATGGTGCCGATCGCGACGCCGTCGCGCAGCATCGGGATCACGAGGATGCTGCGGTAGCCTCGCGTCCGCGCCAGCTCTCTCATGGCGTCCGTGAGGTCGCGCTCGTTCTGCATGTCGCCGCGGAATGCGAATTCTCCACTCGTCGCCACCCGGCTGTGAATGCCGGACGCCGACAGCGGCGCCGGGAACGAGCTGAGCAGCTCTTCGTTGCCGGCTTCGTTGTCGGTGCTGAAGGCGGCCAGGTGCAGCAGGCCGTCAATGACGCGCGTGACGGTGGAGGAATGTCCGCCGACCAGGGTCTTGGCGCTGTCGGAGATCGCCTGGAACACGGGTGTCACATCCGCGGGCGAGGCCGCGATCACCTTGAGGATGTCGGCGGTCGCGGTCTGCCGTTCAAGCGCTTCCCTCGTGGTGTTGAACAGGCTGACATTCTTGATCGCGATCACCGCCTGGTCGGCGAAGGTCTGCAGCAGCCGCACATGATGCTCGCCGAACGCGCCGGTCGCGCGCCGCGTGGCGATGATGATTCCGATGGCCTCGCCGTCGCTCATCAAGGGCGCGAACAGCATGCTGCGGTAGCCGCGGGCGCGCGCGATGTTGCGGGCCGCCGGTTCGACCTCGGTGTCGGGCAATTGCGCCGCCACACCACCGGCCACGAGTTGGTAGGGCGGGAACTGCGCGAATGGCGCCGGGAACGAGGACTGCAGCACGCGATCGCCGGCCGGATCGGTCGGCGTGAACGCCGCAAGGTGCGCGGCGCCGCCGATGTAGCGCAGCACCGCCGTGGAGAAGCCGCCGATCAGCCGGTTGGCGTTGGCGGCGATAGCGTCGAACACCGGCTGTACGTCGGACGGTGAAGCGGCCATCACTTTCAGGATGTCGGCGGTGGCGGTCTGGCGCTCCAGCGTCTCGCGCGTCTCGTTGAACAGCCGCGCATTCTCGATCGCGATTACCGCCTGGTCGGCAAAGGTCTGGAGCAGCTGCACGAGGTCGGCTGCGAACGCGCCGGGCTCGGCGCGCGTGACGCTAATCATGCCGACTGGCGTCCCCCGATTCATCAGCGGCATGAACAACACGCTGCGGAAGCCGCGCAGTCGCGCAAGGTTCCGGTTCAGCTCCGGGACCTCCACGGCTTCGCTATCGGGAAACTGGATCGTCTCGCCGCCGCGCACCAGCGCGAAGGTCGGAAAGTCGGCAATCTTGCGCGGGAACGACGTCTTCAGCCCTTCGTCCGCCTCGGGGCTCGTTGGTGTGAACGCCACGAGGTGGAGCTCGTCCTCGATGAACTGAAGCACGGTGGCGGAGAAGCCGCCGAGCAAACGCCGGGAGCTGGACGCAATCGCCTCGAAGACCGGCCGGGCATCGGACGGAGAGGCCGCGATGGTGCGCAGAATCCCGGCGCTGGCGCTCTGACGATCGCGCGCAGTCGCAAGCTCGCTTCGAAGCTGCGCGTTCTCGGCTGCGGCCGACTGCAACAGGCGCTCGAGTTCATCGACATCGTTGGAAGGGGTGGTCATTCGCATTCCGGCTCGATGCCGCGACATGCGCGGCACCAGGGCGGATTATCACATCTTCTGTGGCCGGAGCCAGCTGCCGCGACAGCGAGTTTTGCTGCCGGAATTCGGCCTGCTTCACGTGCCCGGCCGCGACACCTCGGTCTCCTTGCTGGTGATGAACTCCAGCAGCACGGGAACGCCTTCCTGCGTCTTCTGGATGCCGCGCCTGATCGCGGGGATGATGTCCTCAGGTTTCGTCACCCGCTCGCCATAGCCGCCGAAGGCGCGTGCCATCGCGGCGTAGTCGCCGGAAATGTCGGTCGACCGATATTTCTCGGTCGAGACCGGCATCACCTTCAATTCGATCGCCATCGAAAAATTGTTCAACAGGATCGACATGATCGGGATGCGCTCGCGCACCGCGGTCTCGAAATCCATACCGGTGAAGCCGATCGCCGCGTCGCCCCAGACATTGATGCAGAGCTTGTCGGGCCTTGCGAGCTTGGCGCCCATGGCCAGCCCAAGACCGTAGCCGAGTTGAGTCGTCTTGCCCCAGCCGAGATAGGTGAGGGGCTCGACCGACTTCCAGAACGGCGAGAGCTGGTCGCGCGGGCTGCCCGCATCGTGGGTGATGATGGTGTTGTTGATGTCGAGGGTGTGCTGCAAGTCCCACAGCACGCGATAGGGGCTCAAGGGCGCATCATTGCTGGTGAGCTTCGGCATCCATTTCGCCAGCCACTCCTTGTGCGAGGCCGCGATCTCGGCCGCGACCGCCGAGGCGTCGCGATCCCCGGTGACGGTCTTGCCGATCTCCTCCAGCAGCGCGTCGAGCACGAGCCCGGCATCGCCGACGAGGCCAATCCTGGCTTCCACGTCCTTGTTGAGATGGTTTGGATCGAGTGTGGAGTGGATGATGGTCTTGTCTTTCGGCATCGCGATGCCGAAGTTTGTTTCGGTGAAGGAGCAGCCGATGCCGAAAATGACGTCGGCGTCGGCCAGGAACTTCGGCACCGCGCGCGGCACCGCAAGGCCGCCGGAGCCGAGCGAGAGCGGATGCGTTTCCGGAAAGGACGATTTGCCTCCAAGGCTGGTTGTCACGGGAATGGCGAGCCGTTCGGCCAGCCGTTTCAGTTGCGGCCAGGCCTGCGCGTAATGCACGCCCTGGCCCGCATAGATCACCGGACGCTTGGCATTGACGAGCAGGTCGGCCGCTTCCCGCACATGAACAGGGTCCGCCCCAGAGCGGGTGCGCAGCACGGGCGTGTAGTTCAGCGGCTCCGGCACCTCCTCGTTCCACATGTCCGCAGGGATCTCGACGATGACGGGTCCGCCGCGGCCGTTCTTCAGCTTGGTGAAGGCGCGGCGAAAAATGTTGGCGACTTCCGCGGCGAGGATGATCGGCTCCGACGATTTCGAAAATGCTTTCATCGCCTCGCTGGAATTGAAGTTCGGCTCGATATGCGCGAGCCGGCGCTGATAGCCCATCGGCAACACCAGCACGGGAACGGATTCGCCGTAGCATTGCGCGACGCCGCCCATCGCATTCTCCGCACCGGGGCCATGCTGCATGCAGAACGCGCCGATCGAACGTCCCGATGTCACCCGCGAGATCGCATCCGCCATGTGGATGCCGACGCGCTCCTGCCGCACCATCACCGGCCGGATATCGGCCTTCGCCGCATGCTCGATCAGATGGTTGACCGGATAGCCGCAGAGGATCTCGATCCCCTCGCGCTTCATGATTTCCGCAATCGCGGTGCCGAGCTTCATGGCGTCTCTCTCCCTGGGCAGGCCGGTTAGCCCGGCTGATTAGGGGAGAGAGGATCAGGAAACTGGCGGAGGGTAAAGCGCGGCTCCATGCCCGCGCAGGTAGGTCAGCCATGCAAGGCAGCCGCGTCCTTCTGTCAGGTCGATGCTTGACGCAGCTCAAGCCGGCCGGCGGTTGTCGCATGCCATAATGGCCGCGGTGATGATGATGATGACACACCGCATCTTTCCATGAATTCCCGGGGACCCGGATGAGCTTCCAATACCTGTTGCTTGATCGCCCGCGATGCAGGGGCTGACCGCGTCCGAAGCGCAGGCCCGGCTCAGGGCCGAAGGCTTCAATGAGTTGCCTCGGACGGGCCGGCGTACGATCGTGGGCCTCATCCTCGAGGTTCTGCGCGAGCCCATGCTGCTGTTGCTGCTGGCCGGCGGGGCGATCTATTTTATCCTGGGCGATCTCGGCGAGGCCCTGCTGCTCCTCGTCCTTGCGTCGATCTCGATTGTCATCACCATCGTGCAGGAGGCGCGCACCGAACGCGTGCTCGAATCCTTGCGTGATCTGACCAGCCCCCGCGCGCTTGTGATCCGCGCAGGCGAACGCATCCGTATTCCCGGCCGCGAGGTCGTTCGCGGCGACCTGATCGTGCTCTCCGAGGGGGACCGCGTGGCTGCCGACGCCAGCGTCGTCCAATGCGACGACCTGCTGCTGGATGAATCGCTGCTGACGGGGGAGTCCGTTCCGGTCCGAAAGCAGGCAAGTCCCGCTCTCGAACAGCCGCGTGCGCCGCATGCCGGCGGTGACGACCAGCCGTTTGTGTTCTCCGGAACGCTGGTGGTGCGGGGCAGCGGCGTGGCCGAAGTCCTGTCGACCGGAATCCGGAGCGAGATCGGCAAGATCGGACAATCGCTCAGTGCCTTGGTGACGGAAACGCCACGCCTGCAGCAGCAGACCACGCGGCTGGTGACGATGTTTGCCATTGCCAGCGCCATCGTCATCGCGTTGACCGTACTCCTCTATGGAATCTACCGCGGCGGCTGGCTGGAGGGCGTGCTGGCAGGCATTGCGCTTGGTATGTCGATGCTTCCCGAGGAGTTTCCCGTCGTCCTGACGGTGTTCCTCGCCATGGGCGCCTGGCGCATCTCGCAGGCTCGCGTGTTGACGCGGCGCGCCTCGGCGATCGAATCGCTGGGCGCGGCGACCGTGCTCTGCACGGACAAGACGGGCACGTTGACGGAAAACCGCATGACGGTCGCGCGCCTGGTGCTGCCCGGTGGCGCGCAATACACGCCTGGCGCCGCGGCGCGCCCTGAGCCTGCGTTCGATCCGCTGATCGAAACCGGGGTTCTGGCCTGCGTCCCGGAGCCGTTCGATCCCATGGAGAAAGCGTTGCATTCGCTCGGACCCGGCACCGCGACCGGCCGACGCCTCGTGCAGAGCTACGGGTTGCGTCACAACCTCCTCGCGATGTCGAACGTATGGCGGGGAAACGGTGACGAATGCGTCGTCGCAGCAAAGGGGGCACCGGAAGCGATCGGCTCGCTGTGTGGAATGAGCGCGGAAGAGCTGTCTGAATTGCGGGCACGCGTCGATGCGCTCGCGCGGGAAGGGCTTCGCGTGCTCGGCGTGGCGCGGGCGACCTGCGCGGAGACGTCTCTTCCCGAGACGCAACGCGGCTTTGCTTTCCGCTTCTGCGGCCTGACCGGCTTTGCGGATCCCCTCCGGCCTGAAGTCGAGGGCGCCGTCGCCGAATGCCGTTCTGCAGGCGTCCGTGTCGTCATGATCACTGGCGACTATCCGGCAACCGCATCTGCGATCGCCACACGAGCGGGCCTCGATCCCCGGCGCGTCCTGACAGGGGCGGACGTCGAAGGCATGACCGATGCCGAACTCGCCCAGGCGGCACAGGGACAAACCGTCTTTGCCCGAATTGCGCCGGCCCAGAAATTGCGCATCGTCAATGCGCTCAAGGGTGCCGGGGAGATCGTCGCCATGACGGGCGACGGCGTCAACGACGCGCCCTCGCTGAAGGCTGCCCATATCGGCATTGCCATGGGCGGGCGCGGCACCGACGTGGCGCGCGAAGCGTCGTCGATCGTTCTGCTCGACGACGATTTCGGCTCGATCGTGAAGGCGGTTCGTCTCGGTCGCCGGATCTATGACAATCTTCGCAAGGCGATGAGCTTCATCCTAGCGGTCCATGTTCCGATCGCAGGGCTCGCGCTGTTGCCGCTGCTGACGGGGATGCCGTTGCTGTTCGGGCCGGTCCACATTGCGTTTCTCGAAATGATCATCGATCCTGTCTGCTCACTGGTTTTCGAGGCCGAGACCGAAGAGCGCGACGTGATGCGGCGGCCGCCACGCGCGCCGGACGAGCCGCTGCTGCCAAGGTCCCTGCTGGTCTGGTCGGCGCTGCAAGGCGGTCTTGCGCTGGCCTTGACCGGCGGCATGATGGTGACGGCGAATACCTACGGCATGCCGGAAAACGAGGTGCGGGCGTTGACGTTCTTCTCGCTGGTGCTGGTGATCGTGAGCCTGATCTTCGTCAATCGCTCGTTCTCGACATCGCTTCTCGAAGCCTTCACCAGGCCGAACCGGACACTGGCCGTCATCGTCGTGTTCGTGACCGCCGTGCTCGCCCTGAGCCTCGCTTGGCCATCCGCAGCGGAGCTGTTTCGCTTCGGTCCGCTGCATGCCGACGATCTCGCGATCACGGTGGCGGCAGCTGTGGTTTCCTTGGTGTTGCTGGAACTGTCGAAATACCCGTTGCGCCATCGCTGGCCTGCCCGAGCTCCGTAGCCGCATGGGAGTCTGCCCTGAGAACGGCAGATAGACGTCTATTTGCAGTTCTTGCAGATCGTCAGCTTTCTCTTCACCACGTCGTCTTCCTGATCGATCGATGACTGGCTGGCGCCATCCGGATTGGACCGGGAGCTCTTTGCTGCGCGTGACCTCGCGGACGGCATCCCCTGATTTGACGTGTCATTGTCGTCGCCGACGCCTGCGCTGAAGCCGTCGTAATCGGCGGCCGGATTGGGTGCCGGCGATGCATTGGGCGGAGCAATTGAAACTGGCGGCCTGATCGAAGTCTGTCCTGTCGCGCCGCCGTGCGGCCAGGTGCCGGCAAGCATGAGGCCGAGAGCCAAAAGCGTCGCGCTTCTCATCCGCATCCTTCAAACAGCTCTGGTTCATCGATTGGCAGGTTGGCTCATCGAGCCACGGTATGCTGAAGACTATCAGGACTCGCATGGCCGTCAAAGCGCCGTAGCCCATCCTCGTCATGGCTTCGTCCCAAGGGCTCCTCGCAATGACGGGATTGGGGAGGGCTTTGTCGCCAAACGTCATTCGGTGCCCCGCTATTGGTCCCCGCGCCCCGCTATCCATTCTCCTGCAGCGCCCGCCGCAGCCTTCGGATGATGACGCCGCGGGCGCGGTCGTCGGCGGCGGCGGCGACGCGGTCGTTGATGTCGAGCATGAGTTCCGACATCTCGTTGTGCCAGTCGAGACGGGTCACGGCTTCCGGCGCGAGCCTGCGCCGATGGTCGACGTCGAGCACGCGCGGTTCGGGGGTCGAGAGCTCATAGATGTCGTCCAGCACAGGCTGATAAATCTTCGCCGCCGGAAGGATGCGTTCGGTGACGCGCTCAGCAAGACCCGCGATCGCATTCTCTTCGCCATGGATCAGGAACAGCCCGCGCGCGATCGGGCGGCGTGCCGCGATCCAGCGGGCGATACCGGCGCCGTCGGCATGTCCGGAATATTCGTCGATCATCCGGATCCGCGCCGCGACCCGGATCTCCTCGCCCTGGATCCGTACCGCCTTGGCGCCGTTCTGGAGGAAGCGGCCGAGCGTGCCGTTAGCCTGGAAACCGGTGAGCAGCACGGTCGCATGCGCGTTCCACAGCCAGTGCTTCAGATGATGGCGGATCCGGCCGGCATCGCACATGCCGCTGGCCGCGATGATGATGTGGAAGCCGGAGAGCCGCATGATCGCCTTGCTCTCGGCCACCGTCTCGGTGAACTTGAGATGCGGCGAGTTGAGCAGACGGCTGACATCGACAGTCTGATCGAGGCTCGTGGCGTTCTGCCGGAACACCTCCGTTGCATGGATCGCGAGTGGGGAATCCAGGAAGATCGGCGCTGCAGGAATCTCGCCGCGCTCCATCAGGTCGACGAGGTCGACGATCAGTTCCTGGGTGCGCTCGACCGCGAAGGCAGGGATGAGCAGGGCGCCCCTGGCGGCCGCGGCATCGCGGACCTCTATCGCAAGATGTTGCCGGCGCTGCTCCGGCGTCGTGACGGCACGCACGCGGTCGCCATAGGTTGACTCGGAAATGACGTAGTCGAGGTCCGACGGCGCCTGCGGATCGGGCTGGAGCAGCTTTGCCTCGGGGCCGACGTCGCCGGAGAGCAGCACGCGCAACGGGCGCGTTGCACCCGCATCGGCAAATTCGAGCTCGATCGAGGCGGACCCGAGCAGATGGCCCGCATTCCAGTAGCGCGCGCGAACGCCGGAGATGACGTCGATCCAACGTTCATAGTCGACGGGACGAAACGATTGCAACGTTGCGAGCGCGTCTGCTTGCGTGTAGATCGGCTCGACCTCCTTGCGGCCGCGTGCCGCGTTGCGCCGGTTGAGTTGTGCGACTTCGGACTCCTGGATGTTGCCGGCGTCGGGCAGCATCCAGGAGCAGAGGTCGATCGTGCCGCGCGTTGCCAGGATCGGCCCGCCAAATCCCTCGCGCACGAGCTTTGGCAGCAATCCGCTGTGGTCGATATGGGCGTGCGTGAGAAGCACCGCATCGATATCGGCGGGCCGAAAGGGAAAACCGCCGTAGTTGAGCTCTTTCAGCGTCTTCTGCCCCTGGAACAGGCCGCAATCGACCAGGAAGCGGCCAGAGGCGGTCTGGAAAAGATAGCTCGACCCAGTCACGGTGCGGGCGGCGCCGCAAAATCGAACGGTGATGCTCATGTCGTCGTCTCCGGCGAAGGTGTCTTGCTCAGTTCGGGCCGCAGGGCAGCCGCGAGAATCTCGCTGAGCGCGATCGCGTTGGTCGGATGCGGCACGCTGTCGGTCGAGCGGACGGAGCGGATGCCGGCGTCGCTGAACGCCGCGACCATTTCGGGCGGAAACAGGGCATGCGTCACGATGGCGTCTATGCAGCTCGCACCTGCGGCTTCGAGGGCCTTCGCCGCAACCATCAATGTGGCTCCGGAAGAGATGATGTCGTCGACCAGCAGCGCCGGTCGACCGGAGAGCAGGCCGGGATCGGCAAGCTCGATTTGCACGGAACGATCGCCGTGACGCATCTTTCGGGCGACCGTATGCTGCAATTGGAGCCGCCGGGCGAGATCACTCACCCATGGCTCGGATTCGGAATCGGGACCGATCACGACGGTGGCCGGATCGACTCCAGTTTTTGCGAGGGTGTTCGCAATTGCCGGCATAGCGGACAGATTGTCCGCCTCGATGGCGGGAAACACGAGCTCGATCCTGGCCGTGCGGTGCAGGTGCGCATCAACGGTGACGACACGATCGACGATTCCTGCAAGGAGCCGGCCGATGGCGCGCTGGCTGATAGCTTCGCCCGGATGAAACGCCGCGTCCTGCCGCATATAACACAGATACGGCGCCACCAGGACCAAACGCTTTGCGCCGGCGCGTCGCAGTGCTTCACTGGCCAGCAGCAGGGCGATCAGCTTCTCGTTGGGCTGGTCCAGCGCGGCGTAGAGGATAACCGTGTCCGCGACCGGGCCGATCGTGATGCGCAGTTCGCCGTCGGGGAAATGGTGAAGATCAATGTCCTCGCAGGCAAGTCCGAGCTTCGTCGCCAGTCGCGCTGCCGAACCCGTGGCTGAGGACAGGCTCTGGAAGATGACGATGCTCACGGCGTGCTCCCGCGTTGAAGGGTACCCCGATCTTTGATGGCGTACCCGGCGTCGGCAGCGGTCGCAGTCGCCGCGAGATCGTACTCCGGCTGGTCGAAGCTGTAGACGCGGTAGAGCGGCTCGCCCTGCTCGACCCGGTCGCCGATCTTCTTGAACAGCCGGATGCCGGCGCCCTTGTCGAGGGGCGCGCCGGCGGTGCGTGCCAGGCGATTGAGCCGCAGGCAGTCGATTGCGGAGACGACGCCGTCGTGCGCGGCCTTGACGTCAAACGAAAGATTGCCGAGCTCGGTGCTGCAATTCGACGGGCCCTGGGCCTCGATGATCCTCTGCATCTGCTTCAGCGCCGCCCCGCTATCGAGCAGCTCGCGAGCCCGCGCATAGCCTGCGCCGCCGCGCAGCTTCGGATCGTGTTCCAGGAGATGCGCGGCGAGCCGCAGCGATTTCTCGCGCAGATCGCGCGGCGCATCCGGCTCGTTGCCAAGCACTGCCATCACGTCGTTGGCCTCGAGCACCGGCCCGATGCCGTTGCCGATCGGCTGGCGGCCATCGGTTGTGATCACCTCGATCGTGCGGGCGAAGCGATCGCCGACGAACTCGAACATTTTTCGCAGGCGCATCGCCTCGATGGCGCTGGTGACCTTTGCCGTCGGCCCGACCGGAATGTCGATCAACAGGTGCGTCGAGCCAGCCGCGATCTTCTTGGACATGATGGAGGCGACCATCTGCTCGCGGGTATCGAGACTGAGCGGGCGTTCGACCGAGATCAGGATGTCGTCGGCGGGCGACAGATTCACGTGCCCGCCCCAGATCAGGCATCCATTGCAGGTCGCGACGATCGTCTTCATCTCCTCGACCCCGACATTGACCCGCGCCAGCACCTCCATCGTGTCGGCGGTCCCCGCCGGCGAGGTGATGGCGCGCGAGGACGTCTTGGGCATCGGCAGGCCGTGCGCGGCGACGATGGGTACCACGACCATCGAGGTGCGATTGCCGGGGATGCCGCCGATGCAATGCTTGTCGACGACGATCGGGGTCGGCCACAGCAGTTGCGTGCCGGCCTCGGCCATCGCAGCGGTAAGAGACAGGAGTTCATCACTGGTGATGAAGCTCGCCGAACCGATCAGGAATGCGGCGATTTCCATGTCGGAGTAGCGATAATGTGCGAGATCATCGATGATCGCGCCGATTTCCGCCCGAGTCAGCGTTCGTCCGCGAATTTTGGCGCGGACCGCCTCCAGGCTCTCCGGAGGGGAGGCGGGCGTTACCGTGACCCGCGTGCCGGCGGCTTGCGCGAAACGCCGGAACGCAGGCTCGGAGAGGCCGATCTCGTCGGGGGTGGCCAGTGCGTCGTCGTCAGTGATCAGGAGCGTCGCGAGCAGCACCTTGCCGTCGAGTCGAAGCTCGACGCGGCTGAAGCCGCGAAAGATGTCCGCACGTAGCGCCTTCGACCGCCTGGAAATGACGACGACGTTCTCGCGGCCGGTATCGAGATTGACACGGCGGATCTTGAGTTGGGGACGGGAGGGATCTGGATGCATGAAGGTGCCGGCAGGGAGGCTGGGCCTCCATATTTACCTGCCGCAATCTTCATGCACTTGACGCAGATCACGTCCGACGCCCTGGCCCAGCATGGAGCTCGGGTCGCTTGCGGTGACGAGCAGCAGGATCTCGAACGCACGCCAGGAATATGGTTCATAAACAGTAACCGTCCGCCGCGCACTCCCCAACGGCCGTGAACGTCAAAGAGGAATTTAACGGTTGCGCCCTAACTTGCGCTCGCCATGAGTGACCAGGCCGTCCACAGCGAGGTTCAACCGTTTTCGGCGCGTGCTGCGCTTCCCTGGCTGGTGAGCCTTGGCGTTTATGCCCTGCTGCTGATCCTTGGACCGCGGCTGCTCAATGATCCCGACAGCTATTCGCACATCGAGGTGGGGCGCTGGATCATCGCGCACGGCACGCTGCCGGCGACCGACCCATTTTCTTTTTCGAGGCACGGCGCCCCCTGGATCACCTTCGAATGGCTCTCGGAGATCATCTACGCTGGAGCCTACGCGCTTGCCGGCTGGCAGGGCGTCCTCGTCGTCGCCGCCGCGGCGATAGCGCTCGCCTTTGGCCTGTTCACGTTCTTCCTGCTGCGCGAGCTTTCGCCGACCCAGACGCTGCTCATGGTGATCGCGGCCGTCATCCTGTTGGCGCCGCATATGCTGGCGCGGCCACACGTGCTGGTGCTGCCGCTGATGGTGACCTGGGCGGCTGCCCTGGTACGCTGCATGGATCGTGGAGGCCCCCCGCCGTACTGGGCCCTTCCGCTGTTGGTCGTGTGGGCCAATCTGCACGGCAGTGTGGTGCTGGCGCTTGGACTGATCGGCCCTGCTGGGCTCCAGGCCCTGCTGCGCGAAAAGCGCAGCGAATGGCCACGCGTATTCCTGCGTTGGCTACCGTTTACGGCGCTCGCGGTCGCGGCGTCGTGCCTGACCCCCTACGGGCCCGAACCGCTGCTGATGCCGCTGACCACACTCGGCCTCGGCCCCGCGCTCGGTTGGATCGCGGAATGGCGGCCGCAGGATTTCAGCCACATAGGTTTCTTCGAGTTGCTCTTGCTGGCCGGCATCTTCGCGCTCTCGCGCGGCGTGACGCTGCCGGTCGTGCGGGCCCTGGTCGTGATCGGCTTGCTGCATTTCGCGCTGGCCCAGATCCGCAATGCGGATCTGCTGGCCATGCTGGCGCCGCTCTATCTGGCGGCTCCGCTGGGGCGAAAGTTCGGCGGACCGATTGGGGAAGACGAGGCGGGCTCGTCGCGCGGCCTGAACCTGGCCACGCTCGGTGTGTTGATCGTGGTGAGCGGGGCGACGCTGGCGCGTGATCTGCGGCCAGCTCCGGCCATTACCCCTCGGGCTGCCATCGCTGAAGCCAAACTCGCCACGGCGGGGCACGTGCTCAACGATTACTCGTTCGGCGGCTATTTGATCTTTGCCGGCATTCCCACCTTTATCGACGGTCGCGGTGAACTGTACGGGGGAGCGTTGATCAACCGCTACAATTGCGCCCTGGCGCTGGTCGATCTGGGCGACTTTCTCAAATTGCTCGACGAATACAACATCGGCGCGACGCTGCTCGCGCCGGGGACGCCGGCGATAGCGATGCTGGACCGGCTGCCCCAATGGCAGCGCGTCTACAGCGACGACGTGGCGGTCGTGCACAAGCGGCGAGATATGCCGCAAAGATAGATCAAGCGGTCCCGTAGGCGGCGTATTGGCCGCCGAGCGGCACGCCGCTCAGGGTCGCTTCGAGGCGCCGCGCCGGCCTGGTGTCCCAAGGCAGCAGCAGGAAATGGCGCGCACCGATCTCGCGCAAGCCGCCGGCAGCCATCAATTTTCGGGTTGTGCCAGCCCCGAGCAAGACGGCGTCCCGGTCGAACTCACAACGCGCGACGGCAAGGCGGGTCAGCGGGTTGTACGGATTGTGCTCGATGACGCAGACGAGTCCCCCGGGGCGCGTCACACGCCGCATCTCCGCGATGAATTGCGCCCATTCGGCCGGTACGACGTGGTGCATCACGCAGACGGCCGTGACCAGATCGAAGCTGGCATCGTCGAAAGGAAACGTGCGGCCGTCAAACTCACGGTAGTCGACCCCGCCATTGTCAGCGCGTGCCTGCGCCAGGCTGGCCGAAGAAACGTCGATACCGCTCAAGCGCCCAACCATGTCGTGCAGCAGGGGATGAAGGCTGCCGACGCCGCAGCCGACGTCCAGCATGTCGGGCCTGTTCGTGTCGAGCCGCTGCGCGATCAGGATGCCGAGCAGATCGGCCTTGGCGCGCATGAAGAAGTGATGCGGCAAACCGGAGAAGTCGATCGAGGATTGGACCACGTCACGGTAGTTGTCGTGATAACCGTCGAAGAGCTCGGTCATGCGCTGGGTCATTCGTTGACGGCGTGGATCGCGGGTGCGGCCGCCGCCTCGTTGCGGTCGAAGCCAGCGCGCGTCTGCACCACATAGAGCGGGCGACGTTTCACCTCGGCATGGATGCGGCCGACGTAAAGCCCCACGATGCCCGTCATCAGCATGTTCATTCCGCACAGCAGGGACACGACAACGATCGTCGAGGACCAGCCGGTCACGAGATGACTATCGTTGCTGAGCCACAACAGGATCACCCAGCCGCCATAGAGCAGTGCCAGACCCGAGACCGTCAATCCGCACCAGATCGCGAGCCGCAAGGGCAGATCGGAAAAGCCGAGCGCGGCGTTCATCGCGAGCCGCACCATCTTGAACAGCGGATATTTGGTCTCGCCCGCTGCACGCTCGAGGCGGTGGAACGCGACCTCGGCTTGCCGGAAGCCGAGCCAGGCGATCATGCCGCGTACGAAGCGGTCCTGCTCCGGCATCTGCCGAAGCGCGTCGAGCACCTTGCGATCGATCAGGCGGAAGTCGCCGACATCGGCGGGGATGCCGACCGAGGACATCCTGCCGAGAAGCCGGTAGAACAGATGCGCGGTCGCGCGCTTGAACCGGCTTTCGCCGTCGCGCGACAGGCGGCGGGCGTGGACGATGTCGTTGCCTTCCTGCCATTTTGCGATCAATTGCTCGATCACTTCGGGCGGATCCTGCAAGTCGGCATCCATGACGATGATCGCTTCACCTTGCGCGGCGTCCATGCCGGCGGTGATGGCGATCTGATGCCCGAAATTTCGCGACAGGCCGATATAGCGGAAGCGCGGGTCGCGCGTGGCGAGCGCCTGTAGCACGATCGAGCTGGAGTCCCTGCTGCCGTCGTCGACGAAGATCGCCTCTGCCGGCCCGTCGAGCCGGGACAAGACCAGGTCGAGCCTGCGCAGCAGCACCGGCAGCACGGCTTCCTCGTTGAACACGGGGATGACGAGGCTGTAGCGGATCGACTGGAAATTGGCCGCCATGCGAGAGAGTCCAACTCGTTGCAGGAGCGGAAGTCTATGCCGGCGGTGGTTAAGGTCGCCTTGCCACAACCATTAAGGATATGGGACGCCCGGGAGCTTCCAATGAAGCGGGTGAAGATGGTGATGCCCGATTAACCACGCTGGCGGCCGCGGCTTCGGCCTAGGACTTGCGGCGGATCTTGTAGAGAACAAATCGCTCCGAGGTGTCCAGCGCTTCCAGCAGATCCGGCAGCGGGTTTGCGACCCCCGGCCCGAGGACGTAGAGATAGTCGAAGTCCTGGTGCCAGGTGCGGACGAACGGCGGAACGCCAGCTGGCGGCCGGCTTGCCGCAATCGCGGTCAGCACGCCCAGCGGCACCGGCCCCCCGTAGGGAATGGCAAGACGGCGCACGTCCTCGCGTGGCCGCACGGGCTGCTTGCCCGCTTCCGTGAATAGATTGGGCACGAACGCGTTAGCATAGTGCACGGCGAGCGTAGGCGCATAATACATCGGATATGAGGTGAGGTCGGCGAAGGGCGGGTCTCCATTGTCGTCCGTGCTGGCGACGAGGATGCGCGAGCCGCGATCGATCTTGTTGAACGACGCGACGATGGCCGCATAGTCGGTGCGGTAAGGCAGCCATACCGCGAGCACGACGGCGAGATTGATCAGTATGACGCCACTGATCGCGGCGAGCGCCGCCATTCTCCATGCCCGGCTGGGCAGCGTCAGCGAGCAGAAGGCGGGCAGGATCAGAGCCGCAGCGGGAATCACGCGAAGGTCGACGAACGAGGTTCCGAACAGCTTCGAGGGAATGACGACGTACAGCACCGCGAAGCCGATCGCGAGCCAGATCCCGGCTGCCTCGAGCTTGAGGACGCCGCGTCTTGCGGCAAAAAAGAGCGAGATCATCAGCGCAAGCCCGGTTGCCGCCGCGACCGTCAGATTGTAACCGTTCATGATGCGCAACGGCCAGATCGGCTTGAATTCGAGGAACCAGTTCGTTCCTTCGCTTCCGATCGATCCCGCGGTCATGCGCATGATCCCAAACAGGGCAAGCGCCGGTATGGCCAACGCGCCGAGCCGCGCGGCGGCGACCCCGTACGATTTTCGCTCATGGCGGATGCGCGAGAGCTCGTAAAGGCCAAGCGCCGCGCCGTAGATGCCGAGGGAGAAGAAATGTGCCGCAAACAGCGCAGCGACAAAGACCATGTTGACGACGAAACGCAGGGGCCATGGGCGTTCCGCCAGCATCAGATAGACGGCGATGCCGCAGACAGCGAGGCCCAGTCCGAACTCGAAATTCACGAAGCCCCAGCTGAACGGCAGACAGTAAAGGAAAGCGAGGGCCGCAAAGCCGGCGAGATGGATCCGTCCCTTCCGCGCCCATTCGAGCGAAAGCGCGCCCCCGACGATCAGCAATTGGCTCAGGAGCAGAAACAGCCGTGTGGCATTCTCGACGCTGATCAGCCGGGCCATTTGCGGGACCAGCAGATCCATTCCAAGGTTGGGGTAGAATGCCCAAGCCACTTCGTAGTGCGGATTGGCGTTGGGGGTGCCGTTCTGGCTCAGAATATACATCCGGGCGAGGTGATTGGGATAGTCGACCATCGCGGGGATAGGGGTCAGCAGCACCGGAAGAAACGACACGGCCGCCAGTACAGCGAGAACGGTGATCACCACCGACCGGTCCGAGCCAAGACGAGCCCGGATTGTCGAAATCGGCTTGTCGGAAGGAATCATGTCATCGGGCCGCTGGAGTTCGAGGTTACGCTCTACGATGGCGCAACCGCCCGACACAACGCCATAATGCGAACTTCGTGAGAATTAAGCTGGGCTCGCCGCCGCATCGGAAGGAGGAGCCCGTCATCCGACGCGCTGCATGCGGACTTGTGCTGATGAGATTGCGGCGCGCCGGCTACTTCATCGCCGCGCTGATCGAGTTGAATTTGCCGCTCAGGAGTGCGCTGCCGGTGTTGTTCACGGCCACGATGATCGCGAACGCGATGCCGGTGGCGATCAGACAATACTCGATGGCGGTGGCACCATTTTCATCGGCAAGAAATGACTTGAGCAAAGTCATCGTCAACTCCTGTTCATCCGTCCAACCTAGGCTGGTGCCGTTTTCGGAATGGTAAATTGATTCACTGATTTTTCGTGGGCGCGTCAAAATGCAGGTGGATGGTCCTCACCTGCCGTTTGATATGGTGTCATCGATTGACTTAAGGTTTCGTCACCCAATTCGGACGCATTTGGCGATGTCGTCGTCGCGTCTCAGGACGATATCTGGCGTTCCGGCGCGGCCTTGCCCGGGCGTTTCAGTACTATCGCCAGACGTCCGACCAGATAGCTGACCACGGACGGCTGCGCCCGCGCGGAGCTGCCGGCGAGGCTTTCTTCCTCGGCCGCGTCGTTGACGATGCCGATGTAGTTCCTTCTGGCGTCCTGCTGCTGCACGAGCCTGCAAACCCCGAGTTTAATCGAGGGGCGACCATGCTGCGCTGAGCGGGAAGCGTCGGTTAATTTTGTCTTCCGTAGAATTACGTACCGCCGCCGGCCGCAGGTAGACGCCGAAAGCACGGGATTGGCTTAACGGATTGTTGAGCCTGTTATCGAGCGGGGTGCCGGGCTCACTCGCGCCGACCGTCCGCATTCAGCGCCCGTAACACCGCGATGCGGGCGAACATCATCCAGCCGCCGCCGGTCTCGGCTGCGTTGATCAGGGTTTCGATCGCGGTCTGCCAGTGGCTCGCATGCTGCGTATCCTCGGGCAGTCGCATGATGTGATCGGCCGCTTCTTGCAGCGTCCGCAACTTGCGCCCGCCACGTAACGAAATGGGGTCGTCGAACGCGGTCGACCAAGGCATGTCAGGTCGGCCGATCGGCGAGGGGAGGCATCACGGCGTAGCCGCTGGTGCGATGCTGCTAGCCGGCCTTCTTCGCCCGCGCCTGCGCGCGCACCGGCTTGTCGGCTTTTTTGGGAGCCGCTTTCGCAGCAGCGTCCTTGCCGCCCTTGCCGGCAATCGGCAGCAGCATCTCGCGCTGGCCTTCGACGCGCTTCTTCGGCTTCTTGCCCTTGGCGGCGTCCTTGGTCACATCCTTGGCCACCTTCGCCGCGGGGCCTGCGTCCTTCTCGTTGGCGATACTCTTCTTCAGCGCGTCCATGAGGTTGATGACGTTGCCGCCGGTCTTGGGCGCGGCCTTCGCGGTGATGGGCGCGCCGCTGCGCTTCTTGTTGATGAGGTCGATCAGCGCGGTCTCGTAATGGTCCTCGAACAGCTCGGGCTCGAACGCGCCGGACTTCTTCTCGACGATGTGCTTTGCGAGGTCGAGCATGTCCTTGGTCAGCTTCACTTCCTGGATGTCGTCGAAATAGTCCTTCTCGCCGCGCACCTCATAGGGGTAGCGCAGCAGCGTCCCCATCAAGCCGCTCCCGAGCGGCTCCAGCGCGATGATGTGCTCGCGGTTGGTCAGCACCACGCGGCCGATCGCGACCTTGTCCATGCTCCGGATCGTCTCGCGGATCACCGCAAAGGCGTCGTGGCCGACCTTGCCATCGGGCACGAGATAATAGGGGCGGATCAGATAGCGGCTGTCGATATCGGTCTTCGGTACGAACTCGTCGATCTCGATCGTGTGGGTGGACTCCAGCGCGATGTCGTCGAGCTCGTCCTTGGTGACCTCGATATACGTGTCTGTGTCCACCTTGTAACCCTTGACGATGTCCTCCGAAGTCACCTCGTCACCGGTCTCGGCGTCGACCTTGAGGTACTTGATCCGGTGGCCGGTCTTGCGGTTGATCTGGTTGAACGAGACCTTCTCGGTATCCGAAGTGGCCGGATAGAGCGCGACCGGGCAGGTCACGAGGGACAAACGCAGAAAACCCTTCCAATTGGCGCGGGGGGCCATGGGCTACTCCAAACGCAACGGGGACAGAAGACGAAGATACCATCGAGGAACAACGAATCATAGCAAGGCGGATCGCTGAATCTTGCAACTGCGTTAACCGGCCGCCCGGCGCGCGGTTGCAACCTGACCCGGCCGCAGAGGCCGGAACATCATATCCCATCATGCGTTGCCACGAGACATTCCGCCGCGAGGAGTCGCGGCCATCCGACGCGACAGCCAGAATTGAGGTCACCATGGCAACCACGCGAGACCAACGTCAGATCGTGGAAACTCCAACCGAGGCGCGCCAGGGCGAGCCCGGGCCGTCGGTGGCGGCGCTGCTCGCCATATCCACCGGGCTCGCGATCCTGATCCTCGCCGTCATCTGGTTCGTGTTCTTCCGGACCTGATCGGCAGATCGACCGGACGGTTCGCACCTTCCGACTCGCCGCGTAACGCGGCACATTGCGCCCGCCATGCCGCCGGTTCGTCCGATGGCCTGGCGGGCGCAGTGCGTTGACCGCGAACAGGGTCGGATATGACCAAAAAGTAACGCGGCCGGTTCCCCGTGTTCATATTCAGTTCACGCCGGAATTGCTCATCTGTGCGGGTGTTCATACGGCCCAGTTCTGGAGAGAAGCGTGCGCCTGCTCGTCGTTGAGGACGACCCCGATCTCAATCGCCAGCTTACCAAGGCGCTGACCGACGCCGGCTATGTCGTCGATCGCGCCTTCGACGGGGAGGAGGGGCATTATCTCGGTGACACCGAGCCCTACGACGCTGTGGTGCTCGACATCGGCCTGCCGAAGAAGGACGGCATCTCGGTGCTGGAAGCCTGGCGGCGTAACGGCCGCACCATGCCGGTCCTGATCCTCACCGCGCGCGACCGCTGGAGCGACAAGGTCCAGGGCTTCGATGCCGGCGCCGACGACTATGTCGCAAAGCCGTTCCACCTGGAGGAGGTGCTGGCGCGGATCCGCGCGCTGCTGCGCCGCTCCACCGGCCACGCCCAGAGCGAGCTGAGCTGCGGCCCCGTCACGCTCGACACCAGGACCGGACGGGTCAGCGTGTCGGGTAATCCCATCAAGATGACGTCGCACGAATATCGGCTTCTGGCCTACCTGATGCACCATTCGGGCCGCGTCGTATCCCGCACCGAGCTGGTCGAGCATCTCTACGACCAGGACTTCGACCGCGACTCCAACACCATCGAGGTCTTCGTCGGCCGCATCCGCAAGAAGCTCGACGTCGACATCATCCAAACCGTCCGTGGCCTCGGCTATCTCCTGACCCCGCCGGCCCCCGGCGCCTGAAGCGTGGTGTCTCGAACTATCTTGTCTAGACGTATCTTGGCTTGACGGGCGGCCCCGACAGGGGCCTTGGTCGGGTCATGAGTTCCGACGCTATGCCACCCCGCGCCTCCGGGATCATTCCGATGCCCGCCAGCTCGCTTGCGAACCGCCTGTTCCTGTCGGCGACCGCGTGGCTCGTGGTGATCCTGGCCATCACCGGCGTGGTGCTGTCGTCGGTCTACAAGAACGCCACCGAGCGCGCCTTCGACCGCCGGCTCAATCTCTATCTCCGCACGCTGATCGCCGAGGTCGCCACCCCCGACGAGCCGCCGGACCGCCAGTTCCAATCGCTCGGCGAGCCTCTGTTCGAGCTGCCGTTGTCCGGCTGGTACTGGCAGATCACCCGGACCGACACCGAAAAGCCGGAGGTGCGGTCCTCGCGCTCGCTCTGGGACAAGAAGCTGCCGAAGCTGGAAGAGCAGGGCACCGAGCTCACCGCCGCCGGCATCCGGATCGCTTACGTCGACGGTCCCGAGGGACAGAACCTGCGGATGGTGGAGCGGCCGGTCGATCTCGGCGCGGACGGCAAATTTCTCGTCAGTGTCGCCGGCGACGATACCGAGATTTTCGACGAGACGCGCAGTTTCGATTACTACCTCGGCGGCACCTTCACCGCCCTCGGCATCGTATTGCTGCTGACCACCGTGTTTCAGGTGCGCTTCGGTCTTGCGCCCCTCAAGCGCATCTCCGAATCCATCGCCGACATCCGGTCCGGGCGGGCGGAGCGGCTCGAGGGCGAGTTCCCGGTCGAGATCGCGCCGCTGGCGCGCGAGACCAACGCGCTGATCGATGCCAATCGCGAGATCGTCGAGCGCGCACGCACCCACGTCGGCAATCTCGCCCACGCCATCAAGACGCCGCTCTCGGTCATCGTGAACGAGGCCGGCGCGCATGCCGCCGATCCGTTCGCGGCCAAGGTGATGGAGCAGGCCGACGTGATGCGTGACCAGGTCGCCCATCATCTCGAGCGCGCGCGCATCGCGGCGCGGGTCTCCGTCGTCGCGACGGTGACGGAGGTTGCACCGGCCATCGAGGCACTGCGGCGGACCATGGAGAAGATCCACCGCGGCCGCGGCATCGTGGTCGAGGCCGAGGCCGATCCGTCGGCGAAATTTCGCGGCGAGCGGCAGGATCTGGAGGAGATGGTCGGCAACCTCGTCGACAACGCCTGCAAATGGGCGGCCTCGCGGGTCTTCATCGAAGTTCTGGTGGAAGCGCCGCATCAGGCGAGCACCGGTCCGCGGCTGCATATCATCGTCGACGACGACGGCCGCGGCCTGTCGGAGGCCGAGCGCTCGCAGGTCTCACGGCGCGGCCAGCGGCTCGACGAGTCCAAGCCCGGATCGGGGCTTGGACTGTCGATCGTGACCGAACTCGCTGCGCTCTACGGCGGCAGCCTCTCACTCGGCCGCGCACCGACCGGGGGCCTGCGGTCGGAGCTGGTCCTCCCCGGAATATAATCCCTTGTTCCGATACGACTATTTGGCCTGCGGCACGTCGATCCCGACGAAACCAGGGGTATTCGGAACGACTTCCTAAACGGCTTCTTAAGTGGGGCCCATTTATGATCGAGCAGGACGGATCCCACGTCCGCCATTTTACCGTTCACTACCCGGGCGCATGAGCCAGACATCGATCGAGCGGCTGAGGGACTATCTCGCGCAGCTCCCGCCGCAGGCGCAGGCACTGCTGATGCGGGAGTTCGAGCGTGCGCTCGAGCGCGGCCAGGACACGGCCGTGGCAACCCTCGTGCTCGACCAGCTGCGCAAGATCGTCCGCAAGACGGAAGCCGACGCGGCCCCACCGCCGCGTACGGACGATCTGTCGCGGCTACTGTTCCAGGTGCTGGAACCATTCCTGGTCGAAGCGGGCGCCCCGATCCGGGCCGGGCAGATCCGCCGCTCTTCGCTGGCTCCGATATGGCAATGGCTCGGCCGCGACGGTGCTCCGGCCAAGCTGAGCGAATTCGAGGCGGCGCTGGCGCGCATGCCGGCCGACAGTGCAGCGCAGGTCGAAGCGCTGGCCTCGAAGCTCCAGGCGGTCGCCGCGGATGCCATCTTCGAACTGACCGGGCCGGGCGGGGGTGACAAATCGCGTGCGCTCGCCCGCGTCGGTCCGCCCAACGTGATCGAGGATCTCTATTCGACCGGGGCGGTGCTCGCGGTCCGCGACGCCATCGCCACCTTGAACGAGAAGCTGCCGCGCTCCCTGCGCGCCTTCGGCGATGCCCAGATCGCCTCGGTGACTGCAGCGCTCAACATTCCCGTCCTCCAAACGCCGCAGATGCTGCCCTTCGCGCTCTCGATCGTCGTGCAGCGGATGACCGCGCCGTGGCAGATCATCCGCCTCGCCATCAAGATTGCCGCGTCCGACGATGAGATCCGTGTCGCGGCAACGCCCTATGGCGTCGCCGTCACGATGGCGCTGCATGATCTGTCCTGCGTGGCCGCCATCCTGCGCATGGACATCAAGCGCGGCCATTTTGACAATGTCGCCGGCAATCTCAAGACGCTGCACGACGGCGTCCGAGGCCTGCGTACCGAGCTCGACCTGCGCAACGATTCCGCCTGGGGCAAGCAGTTGACCTCGATCCGGGCCGACATCTCCAACGCGCTGCAATCCGAGATCGACAGTGTTCCCGGCCGCGTCCGCCGCATCCTGCGCCAGCGCGCCGAGAAGGACATTCCGCCGGGCGCGCGGATCGACAGCACCGAGGTCGAGGAAACTGTCGCGCTGATCGATTTCGTCGCGACCTGCCGCAATTATGCGAGCGAGCTTGCGATCAATGAGGTGACACTGCGCACCTATTCCGACCTCCAGCAATATGTCGAGCGTTCGACTGAGCAGCTCGTGCAGTCGCTGCGCGGCGCCGATCACAAGGTCCGCACCTATCGGCAGCAGCAGGTGCAGGCCGCGATCCGCTTCTGCCAGGTGCTGTTCGGCGATGATTATGCCTCGCTGATGAGCCGCGCCGCGGAGAATGCGGCCACGGGCGAGCGCAAATCGTCGCGCGCGAGCTGACTCAAGGCGCATATTTCAGTAGTCACAATTTCAGGTTGACGGTGTCGGTGGCTGGCCCTACGGTCGCCGTGCAACTTTTTGATATTTCTATCTGTGGGCGCATGAAATCCGTTATCAGTTCCATCGAAATCGAGAATCGCGTCGTCGTTGCCAAATATCAAAGGCTGATGGTCGGCGCGAAGGTGGTGCTGGTCGAGAAGGCAAGCGGTCGGCAGCTTCCTGAGACCGTCACCAGGGTTGCATCGCCCGTTCCCGTCGGGGCGTTGCGCATCAGATTGCCCGACGCTATCGAGCCGGGAACATACTTCCTGAAGGCCTTCAACGGGCATGGCGAGGACGCCGCTCAAAGCGCGGACTTCGAGATCGGCTAAGCCGTTGGATTTTCACCATTTCGGGACTGTGCGCGGTCGCGCCGAATTGACAATTGTCAATTGCCGCATCGTCCGGCCGTGGTGTAAAGCGACCTGTGGGCGCGGCTTGCGCGCTGCCGGAAGCTTGCCAGATGATGCTATGGTTCGTGTTCGCGCTGATGACGGTCGCGGCGATCTTCGCCGTGCTTTTGCCGCTCGGCCGTAGCGGACGCGCCCATAACCAGGGCAGCGAGGTCGCGGTCTACAAGGACCAACTCGCCGAGATCGAGCGTGATCTTGCCGCAGGGCTAATCGCGGCGCCCGAAGCCGAGGCCGCGCGCGTCGAGGTCAGTCGCAGGCTGCTCGCCGCAGCCGGCAGCGAGCCCGCAATCGCACCGAAATCCAGCCTCAAATGGCGCCGCGCGGCGGCCGTGCTTGCGCTTGCCGGTTTGCCGCTGGTTGCGATCGGCGTCTATGTGCCGCTCGGCTCGCCCAGGCTTCAGGACTTTCCGCTGGCGCAGCGGGAGCGCGGATCCGGGTCCGGCATGGCGCAGTCGCTCGAGAATCTGGTCGTACAGGTCGAGCAACATCTGGAAAAGAATCCGACCGACGGGCGCGGCTGGAACGTGATCGCGCCCGTGCTGGAGCGGCTTGGTCGCTTCGACGACGCCGTGCGCGCCTATCGCAACTCGCTCGCCTACAATGGCGAGAGCGCGGAGCGCCGGTCCGATCTCGGCGAAGCGATCTCGGCCGCCGCCGGTGGCATCGTGACCGCCGAAGCCAAGACCGAGTTCGAGCGCGCGCGCGCGCTCAGCGCCGATGATCCGAAAGCGAACTACTTCCTCGGTCTCGCCGCCGAGCAGGACGGCCGCAAGGACGATGCCGCCAATATCTGGCGCGCGCTGCTGGCGAAAGCGCCGGCGGATGCGCCGTGGCGCCCTCTCGTGCAGACCTCGCTCGCGCGCGTCGGTGGCGGTGGCGTGACGATGCCGGCGCTGTCGGATGAGACCCTCGCAGCTTCCAAGGACATGAAAGAGGGCGATCGCAACGCGATGGTTCGCGGTATGGTCGAACGGCTCGCCACGCGCCTCAAGCAGAACGGCGACGACGTCGAGGGTTGGCTGCGCCTGGTGCGCGCCTATCTCGTGATGGGTGATCGCGACAAGGCGGTGGGGGCATCGACCGATGCCCGCCAGGCGGTTGCCAACGACGCAGCGCGGCTGCGCCAGCTCGATGAGGGCCTCAAGACGCTCGGGCTCGACGGATGATGATGATGTCAGGACGAGACGGGCAGGGAATGGATACGCCATGACGCGCAAGCAGCGACGTATGACCATCATCGGCGGCTCGCTTGCCGTGCTCGCGCTCGCGGCCGCGCTGGTGCTCAACGCGTTGCGCGACTCCATCGTGTTCTTCTCGACGCCGACCATGGTCGCCGAGAAGCACGTTGCGCCCGGCAAGCGGTTTCGCCTCGGCGGCCTGGTGCAGCCCGGCTCGCTCCGGCGCGGCGACAATCTCGCAGTGACCTTCGAGGTCGCCGACGGCGGCGCAAAGCTTCCGGTCGCCTTCAAGGGCATTTTGCCTGATCTGTTCCGGGAAGGGCAGGGCGTCGTCGCCGAAGGCGCGCTCGACGCCGATGGCGTGTTCAAGGCCGACACCGTGCTCGCCAAGCACGACGAAACCTACATGCCCAAGGACGTTGCCGATGCCCTGAAGAAGCAGGGGCACTGGAAGGATGACTACGGCGCCAAGGCTTCCGATAGCGTCAAGCCCGCGGCCACGACCGCGCAGGGCAATCCGCAGGGAGCAGTTCGGTGATCGCAGAGTCAGGACATTACGCGCTGGTGCTGGCGCTCGGACTGGCACTGATCCAGTCCATCGTGCCCCTGATCGGCGCGCGGCTGCGCGATGACGCGCTGATGAATGTGGCACGCTCCACTGCGCTGGCGCAGCTCCTGTTCGTCGGTGCGTCGTTCATCGCGCTTGTGATGCTGCACGTAGCTTCGGATTTCTCGGTCGTCAACGTCTACGAGAATTCCCACTCCATGAAGCCGCTGCTCTATAAGATCACCGGCGTGTGGGGAAACCATGAAGGCTCGATGCTGTTGTGGGTGTCGATCCTCGCGCTGTTCGGCGGATTGGTCGCGGCCTTCGGCAACAATCTGCCGCTGTCGCTGCGCGCGCATGTGCTGGCCGTACAGGCGTGGATCGCCAGCGCCTTCTATCTCTTCATCCTGGTGACCTCCAACCCGTTCCTGCGCATCGCCAACCCGCCGATCGAGGGACGCGATCTCAATCCGGTGCTTCAGGACATCGGTCTCGCCGTGCATCCGCCGATGCTCTATCTCGGCTATGTCGGCTTCTCGATCTCGTTCTCTTTCGCGATCGCGGCGCTGCTGGAGGGGCGGATCGACGCCGCCTGGGCGCGTTGGGTGCGGCCGTGGACGCTGGTCGCCTGGATCTTCCTGACGCTCGGTATCGCCATGGGCTCGTACTGGGCCTATTACGAACTGGGTTGGGGCGGCTGGTGGTTCTGGGACCCGGTCGAGAACGCTTCGCTGATGCCGTGGCTTGCCGGCACCGCGCTGCTGCATTCGGCGCTGGTGATGGAGAAGCGCAACGCGTTGAAGGTCTGGACCATCCTCTTGTCGATCCTGACCTTCTCGCTCTCGCTGCTCGGGACCTTCCTGGTGCGCTCGGGTGTCATCACCTCGGTGCATGCCTTCGCGACCGATCCAACCCGCGGCGTGTTCATTCTCCTGATTCTCTGCCTTTTCATCGGGGGCAGCCTGTCGCTGTTCGCGGGGCGCGCGACGTCGTTGAAGCAGGGCGGCCTGTTTGCGCCGATCTCGCGCGAGGGCGCGCTGGTGCTGAACAATCTGCTGCTCACGGTCGCCTGCGCGGTGGTGCTGTTCGGCACGCTCTATCCGCTGGCGATGGAAATGCTTGTCGATTTCAAGATGTCGGTCGGTGCTCCCTTCTACAACCTCACCTTCGCTCCGCTGTTCACGCTGCTGCTGCTCGCCGTGCCGTTCGGGCCGTTACTGGCATGGAAGCGCGGCGATCTGCTCGGCGTGACGCAACGCCTGCTGGCGGCTGGCGTTGCCGGGCTTGTTGTCGCCGCTCTGGTCTGGGGCTGGGCGCGCGGTGGCAGCGCGCTGGCGCCGCTCGCGATCGGGCTTGGCATCTTCGTGATCGCCGGTGCCGTCACTGACATCGTCGAGCGCACCGGCCTCGTGCGGCTACCGTTCGCAACGGCGCTGCACCGGGCCCGCGGCCTGCCGCGCTCGGCCTGGGGCTCCGCGTTTGCGCATGCCGGCCTCGGCATCGCGCTGATCGGGATCGTCTGCGAGACCACCTGGAACAGCGAATATATCGCGACCATGAAACAGAACGACGTCGCCCATGTTGCCGGTTACGACGTGAAGCTCGATGGTTTGTTTCAGCGCCAAGGCCCGAACTTCCGCGAGATGATCGCCGAATTCAATGTCAGCCAGGACGGCGAGAAGCTCAGCGTGATGACGCCGTCCAAGCGCAGCTTCACCACCCGCGGCTCCTCGACCACCGAGGCCGCGCTGCTGACGCGCGGCGCAAGCCAGCTCTACATCTCTCTCGGGGACGCCACCGGCGAGGGTGCCATCGCCGTGCGCATCTATCACAAGCCGCTGGTGCTGCTGATCTGGTGGGGACCGGTGCTGATGGCATTCGGCGGCGTGCTGTCGCTGTCGGACCGGCGCCTCCGGGTGGGCGCGCCGAAACCGGCGCGGGCCAAGCAGCGCCTGCAGCCGGCGGAGTGATCCAATGCGTCGAATGATGGCCGCGTTCGTCGCGCTGCTGCTGCTGGCCTTGCCTGCGGCGCATGCCGTGCAGCCCGACGAGATCATGTCGGATCCGGTGAAGGAGTCGCGCGCACGCGACTTGTCGCGCGAGCTGCGCTGCATGGTCTGCCAGAACCAGTCGATCGACGATTCCGATGCGCCACTGGCGCGCGATTTGCGGCTCCTGGTGCGCGAGCGCATCGCGGCCGGCGACAGCAATTCGCAAGTGCTCGATTTCCTGGTCGCGCGCTACGGCGAGTTCGTGCTGCTCAAGCCGCGCTTCGAGCGCCAGAACATGCTGCTGTGGCTGCTCGCGCCGCTGCTGCTGATTGGCGGCGGCCTGGCGCTATGGCTGCAAATCCGCCGGCGCTCGCGAAATGGTGCAGATGTACCGGCTCCGCCGCTCACGCCCGACGAGGAAGCGCGGCTCGCAGCATTGATGGCGGACGAAGCCAAGTCTTAGGGTGCTTCGCGCCTTGGCCACTTCAAATTGTCCTGGTTACGCAATGATACGTAGCTGCTTGCCACTGCATGTTTCATGCTCTGTTGACCTTTGTCTGAAAGCTTGTCGCGAGATTCGATTCCAGACTTTGAGTCCTCAATTATGTTCGCGAACAGCAATCTGACGATCCGCTTCCTAGTCGGCGCCGTCGTCGCTGCATTATTGTTCCTGCTGGGCATCGGAGGCGGCACCGGCTTCGTCGCGGTGCTCTATCTCAACAACGAGATCACCAGCCTGTCGTCGGACTTCGCCGCGCTGAGTGGTCCCGCGCACGACCACGCGATGCAGATCTACCAGCAGGCGCAGACCGCGTTCTCCTATTTTCTGGTCGCTTGCGGCGTGATCGCCGGCGTCGCCATCGCGATCTGCCTCGTCACCTGGTTTGCCGTGCGCAACGGCATCCTCAATCCTCTGGCGGCGATCGTTCATGCCATGCGCGAGGTCGCCGACCAGAGGTTCGAGACTCCGGTTCCGGGTCTCGGCGGCACCAACGAGATCGGCCTGCTTGCCGGCGCATTGGAGGTGTTCAAGACCAATGGTGTGGAGCGGCGCCGCCTCGCCGAGCTGCAGCTCCACGAGGCGCAGCATCAGGCCGAGCGATCGAAATTCCTGGACGCGCGGATCAGGCGCTTCAACGATCTCGTCGCCAGTGTCGTCGACCGCGTGGCGTCGTCGGCCGTGCATCTCGAGAGCAACGCCGAGACGTTGTCGCGGACGGCCAACGATACCACCACCAAGGCCGACGCCGTGGCAAGCGCAGCGAGCCAGGCCAGCGGCAGCGTGCAGACCGTCGCGGGCTCGGCGGAGGAGATGACGAATTCGATCGGTACGATCAGCCGTCGCGTCACGGACGCGACCCAGCGTGCCGAGGGCGCGGCGACGCAGGTCGAGAAGAGCCGCGACACCATCCACACGCTGTCGGACGCGGCCGACAAGATCGGCGAGGTCGTGCAGCTCGTGCAGGCGATCGCGTCGCAGACCAATTTGCTCGCGCTCAACGCCACCATCGAGGCGGCGCGGGCTGGCGAGGCCGGCAAGGGATTTGCCGTGGTCGCCTCCGAGGTGAAGAATCTGGCGCACCAGACCAGCAAGGCGACGGAGGAGATCACGTCCCACGTCGCCAGCATCCAGGGCATCACCGCACAGACGCGCGGCGCGATCGACGGCGTCTCGCAGACGTTGTCGGAGATCTCGTCCATCATGTCCGGCATCGAGATCGACACCGCCCAGCAGCGCACCGCCACGCAGGAGATCACGCGCAGCGCCAAGGACGCCGCGCGCGGTACGCTCGACGTCTCCAATCACATCGTCCAGATCACCTCGACGTCCGCCGAGACCGGCCGAATGGCCGCCGAGGCGCGCGATTCCGCGGTCGACCTGTCGCAGCAGGCCGAGACTTTGAAGCGCGAGGTCGACGAATTCATCGTCAGTGTGAGGGCGAGCTGAGAGCCCTGAAAAAAAGCGCTTCCGCGCTGCCACCGGAACTCGATTAAGTTCCTGTAAGACAAAGACTTTCTCTCTGCGATAAACTGCCGCATCCGCATTCCCGTTCATTACAAAAGTTTAACCCCGCCGCCAGCCCACGGTAAGGCGGCAGCCCCCATCTTCAGGTTCGTAAGGTGCCGCCGTCAGGTACCAAATGGATTTCAAGGCCCTGGAGATCTCTGCATGACCGACCGTTCCGACCTCTCGAACCTTCCATCCTACCGGCAGCCCCGCCGGTCGATTTTCTCGGCCCGCAAGTTCGCGCTGATGGCCTCGGTCGTCGCCGGCCTCGGTGCCGCCGTCTACGGCTTCGGCACGTCGACCTCGCCGGCCGACCTGTTCTCGAGCCCGGCGCACGCACAGGTCAACAACGAGGTCCGCAAGGTCGAACGCCCGATTGGTTTCGCCGACATCGTCGAGCGCGTGAAACCGTCGGTGATCTCGGTGAAGGTCAACATCAAGGAAAAGACCGCGAGCAATGATGATGGCGATGACGCGCAGTCGCCGTTCCAGCCGGGCTCGCCGATGGAGCGGTTCTTCCGCCGCTTCGGCGGACCGGATGGCATCCCGGGCCTGAAGGGTGGTGGCGGTCGAGGCCGTGTCGTGCAGGGCCAGGGCTCCGGCTTCTTCATCTCGGCTGATGGCTTCGCCGTGACCAACAACCACGTGGTCGACGGCGCCGACAAGGTCGAGGTCACGACCGACGACGGCAAGACCTACACCGCCAAGGTGATCGGCACCGACCAGCGCACCGACCTCGCCTTGATCAAGGTCGAGGGCAGCTCGAGCTTCCCGTTCGCGAAGCTTGCCGACGGCAAGCCGCGGATCGGCGACTGGGTGCTCGCGGTCGGCAACCCGTTCGGCCTCGGCGGCACCGTGACTGCCGGCATCGTTTCGGCCAGCGGCCGCGACATCGGCAACGGCCCCTACGACGATTTCATCCAGATCGACGCGCCCGTGAACAAGGGCAATTCCGGCGGTCCGGCCTTCGACACCAACGGTGAGGTGATGGGCGTCAACACCGCGATCTACTCGCCTTCCGGCGGCAGCGTCGGCATCGCGTTCTCGATCCCTGCCAGCACCGTGAAGAGCGTGGTGGCGCAGCTCAAGGACAAGGGCTCGGTCAGCCGCGGCTGGATTGGCGTGCAGATTCAGCCGGTGACATCGGACATCGCCGACAGCCTCGGCATGAAGAAGGCAGAAGGCGCGCTGGTTGCCGAGCCGCAGGCGAATGGTCCGGCGGCGAAGGCCGGCATCGAGTCCGGTGACGTGATCACGTCGGTCAACGGCGAAGCGGTCAAGGACGCCCGCGAGCTCGCCCGTACCATTGGCGGCCTAGCGCCCGGCGCGACCGTGAAGCTCAACGTGCTGCACAAGGGCCAGGACAAGGTCGTGAACCTCACCCTCGGCCAGCTGCCGAACACGATCGAGGCCAAGGCCGACATCGACAAGGACAGCGGCAAGGGCGCGAGCCGCGGCACCGATGTGCCCAAGCTCGGCATGACCGTCGCGCCCGCCGATTCCGTGGCCGGCGCCGGCAAGGAAGGCGTCGTAGTCACCGAGGTCGATCCGAAGAGCGCGGCTGCCGAACGCGGCTTCAAGGAAGGCGACGTGATTCTCGAAGTCGGCGGCAAGAGCGTGAGCACCGCCGGCGAAGTCCGCGACGCCATCAACACGGCGCGGACCGACAACAAGAACAGCGTCCTGATGCGGGTGAAGAGCGGCGGCCAGTCGCGCTTCGTCGCCGTGCCCATCGCCAAGGGCTAACGAAGGGCTAACCAAGGGCTCGGCCTGAGGAGGCCTCCGAGATGAAGGGTGTCGCCGGCATCAGTCGCCCCCGCCGACGGCGCCCTTCGGGGGAGCAGCGCAACGTTTGCTTCCCCTGTCTACCTTCCGGTGGAATACGCCCCCCTCCGTCGGAAGGCCTAGGGCGGTGAAGTCCCCCCAGCTTCACCGCCCGCCTTTTTTCTCGATGCCAGAGTCTCTCACTCGGCTTGCATGCGATTGCCGCTCGCGCCATGTTTAGAGAAGGTTCACTCCCTTGACCGTTGCCGAACGCACGATGCGCCTCCTCATCATCGAAGACGACCGCGAATCCGCCAACTACCTCGTGAAGGCGTTTCGCGAGGTCGGGCACATTGCCGACCACGCCGCCGACGGCGAGGAAGGCCTCGCCATGGCCGAGAACGGCGATTACGACGTGCTGGTGGTCGACCGCATGCTGCCCAAGCGCGACGGCCTGTCGGTGATCGGCGCGCTCCGCGAGAAGGACGATTCGACGCCGGTGCTGATTCTCTCCGCGCTCGGCCAGGTCGACGACCGCATCAAGGGCCTGCGCGCCGGCGGCGACGACTATCTGCCGAAACCCTATTCCTTCGCCGAGCTGTTGGCCCGGGTCGAGGTGCTGTCACGCCGCCGCGGCGGTCCGGCCGAGGACACGCTGTACCGCGTCGGCGATCTCGAGCTCGACCGACTCTCCCACCGCGTCGCTCGCGGCAAGGACGAGCTGACGCTGCAGCCGCGCGAATTCCGCCTGCTCGAATATTTGATGAAGCATGCGGGCCAGGTGGTGACCCGCACCATGCTGCTGGAGAATGTCTGGGACTATCATTTCGATCCGCAGACCAACGTCATCGACGTGCACATTTCGCGGCTGCGCTCCAAGATCGACAAGGGTTTTGAGCGGCCGCTGCTGCACACGATCCGCGGCGCGGGATACATGATCCGTGACGGCATTCGGTAAACTCGTCCGCACCACGGCATTCCGGCTGACGCTGGTCTATTTGCTGTTGTTCGCGATGTTCGCGGCCTCGCTGCTGGCCTATTTCGCCTGGAATACGCGGCGGCTGATCACCGAGGAAATCACGCAGACGGTCAATGCCGAGACGTCGGAAATCAACGAGATCTACGACCGCCGCGGCTTGCGGAGTCTCGTGCTCGCGATCGAGTACCGCGCGCTGCGGCCGGGCGCCAACCTCTATCTCGTGACCACGCCGACCGGGCAGGCGATCGCCGGCAATGTCGGCTCGCTGGCGCCCGGCGTGATGGCGACGCGCGGCTGGTCGGAGACGGCGTATCGGCGCATCGAGGATGCGGACGAGCGCGACCATCGCGCCCTGGTGCGCGTCACCGAGCTCGAGAATGGCTTCCGGCTTCTGATCGGCCGCGATCTCGCCGAGCGGCGGCGCCTGTTCGGCATCGTTGCCAAGGCCGCGCAATGGTCGGTGCTGATCGTCGTGGTGCTTGGCCTGGGCGGCGGGATCTTCGTCGCGCGCAGGGTGCTCAGGCGCATCGACGCCATGTCCGGGACGGCCCATCGCATCATGATAGGCGATCTCAGCGAGCGTCTGCCGGTAGGACGCAGCGGTGACGAGCTGGACCGCCTCGCTGAAAACCTCAATGCGATGCTGGAGCGCATCGAGGCGCTGATGGCGGGGCTGAAGGAGGTCTCCGACAACATCGCCCACGATCTCAAGACGCCGCTGACACGCTTGCGCAACCGCGCCGAGGAGGCGCTGGCGAAATCAGGCAGCGAGGCCGATTACCGCGCCGCGCTGGAGCGGACCATCGAGGAATCCGACGGCCTGATCCGTACATTCAACGCGCTGCTGATGATCGCGCGCGCCGAGTCCGGTCAGGCGCGTGGCAACATGAACGATTTCGACGCGGCCGATGTCGCACATGGCATCCACGAGCTCTACGAGCCGCTGGCTGAAGACGACGGCATGACGCTGAAGGTCAAGGCCGATCCGACGCCGGTGCACGCCAACCGCGAACTGATCAGCCAGGCGCTCGCCAATCTGGTCGAGAATGCGATCAAATACGGCAAGCCGGTCGCGCTAACGGGTGGAACCGTGGTCAGCCTGGATTCAAGGCAGATCACGATCGAGGCGAAACGCGAGGGCGACCAGGTGCTGCTCAGCGTCACCGATCGCGGCCCCGGTATACCCGAGGCCGACCGCAAGCATGCCGTCGAGCGATTCGTGCGGCTTGAAGCCAGCCGCACGCTGCCGGGCTCCGGCCTCGGCCTCAGTCTTGCCTCTGCGGTTGCAACGCTGCATGGCGGCGAATTGCGGCTGGGCGATGCCCATCCGGGCCTCGTCGCCACCCTGGTGCTACCGGCGCGCGCGGGCGACAGGGTTGCTCCTCCAATACCGGATGTGCCACAGAAGGTGGCATGAACAACTCCGCGCCGGGAAACGCGGACAAGCATGGTGAGAGACTTGCCGCACGCTTCGCGGAGGCTCCCCATATTGCCGCTTCCGTCACCGACCAAGGACGTTTTGAAAGCTGGCTGGCCGAGCTCGAGCCCGCGCAATCTGCCCATCTTGAAGCTCTGCTGGCTCATCCCTTCGCGCGGAACACACTGGCCGGCATCGCGGAATTCTCGCCTTATCTGTTCGAACTGGTGCGGGCTGATTCGCAGCGCCTGATCCGGCTGCTGGAATGCGATCCGGATGCGCATCTCGCCACGCTGATCGCGGAGGCGAACGGCGCCGTGCTCGCGGCATCCGACGAAGCCGAGGTGATGCGGCTGCTTCGCCGCATGAAGGCGGAGGCCGCGCTCCTGATCGCACTGTGCGACATCGGCGGGGTCTGGCCGGTGATGCGGGTGACCGCAGCGCTCACCGATGTCGCGGTGTCCTCGGTGCGGGCGGCGCTTCAGTACCTCCTGCGGCAGGAAGCCGCACGGGGCAAGCTCTTGCCGCCCAATCCCGAGGCGCCGGAGGAGGGCTGCGGGCTGATCGTGCTTGCGATGGGCAAAATGGGCGCAGGCGAGCTGAACTATTCCAGCGACATCGATCTCATCGTGTTCTTCGATCCCGACAATACGACGCTGGCCGCGGATATCGAACCCCAGCCATTCTTCGTGAGGGTAACGCAGGGGATGGCACGCATTCTCCAGCAGCGCACCTATGACGGCTACGTCTTCCGCGTCGATCTGCGCCTGCGTCCCGATCCATCTTCGACGCAGGTGGCGATTTCGCGTGATGCCGCGCTGAACTATTACGAGCGGGAAGGGCGTACCTGGGAGCGCGCCGCGATGATCAAGGCGCGCGCCTGCGCCGGCGATCCCAGGGCGGGCGAGGCGCTGCTCGCGGAAATCGCGCCCTTCGTCTGGCGCAAGCATCTCGACTTTGCCGCGCTTGCCGACGTTCACGACATGAAGCGGCAGATGCAGACCTATCGCGGCCAGAGCGAGGTTGCTGTCGAAGGGCACAACGTGAAGGTCGGGCGCGGCGGAATCCGCGAGATCGAGTTCTTCGCCCAGACCCAGCAATTGATCGCCGGTGGCCGCCATCCTGAGCTGCGCGTGCGGCCGACGCTCGCCGCGCTTGGCGTGCTCGCTTCCAGCAATTGGATCACGTTTGCGGCGCGCGACGAGCTGACCACGGCGTACCAATTCCTGCGTCGGGTCGAGCATCGCCTCCAGATGATCGCAGACGAGCAGACCCACACGCTGCCCGAGGACAAGGAGGCGGTCGAGCGTTTCGCCTGGTTCTTCGGCTATCCGGATCGCGAGGCCTTTGCCCGCCACCTCTTGCGCCAGCTCGAGATCGTCCAGGGCCACTACGAAAAACTGTTCGAGGGCGACGATCCGACCGGCACGGCCAAGCTGCCGGCGCTCGACTACAGTGCGGGTCCCGACGATCCGCGGCTGCTTCAGTACCTGGCGACGCTCGGTTTCAAGAAGCCCGCCGCCGTCGCGCAGACCGTGCGTGACTGGATCACCGGCGACTACCGCGTGTTCCGCAATGAGGCGACGCGAAATGCCTTCATCGAATTCGTGCCGGCCCTGATCGACGGTCTCGCTCATGCCGAGGAGCCGGATCGGGCCGTCGTGGCGTTCGACCATTTCCTTGGGGCGCTTCAGCGGGGCGGTCGACTGATCACGCTGCTCGGGCAGAACCGCGATCTCGTTGCGCTGGTCGCCCTGGTGCTGGGCGCGGCGCCCCGGCTCGGCGAGATGCTGGCGCGGCAGCCGCAACTCATGGACGGCCTGATTGATCCGCGCTTCTTCGGCGCCATGCCCGACAGGCAGGAATTGTCGGGGCGGCTCGCGAGCACGGTGCAGGATGCCGGCTCTTACGAAGAGTTCCTCGACCGCCTGCGCCTGTTCGGACAGGAGAGCCTGTTCCTGATCGGAACGCGCATTCTCTCAGGCACGGTCTCGGCACAGCAAGCGAGCACGGCCTTTGCCGACGTCGCCGAGGGCATCGTGCATACCGTGCATGGCCTCGTCGCCGATCGCTTCGCCGCCCAGCATGGCCGGATCAAGGGGCAGGAGACCGCGATCATCGCGATGGGCCGGCTCGGTAGCCGCGAGATGACAGCGTCGTCCGATCTCGACCTGATCCTACTTTACGATTTCGACAGCGACAATCCGGACTCCGACGGTGCGAAGTCATTGCAAGGTGCGCATTACTTCGCCCGCTTCACCCAGCGCCTGATCAGCGCGTTCACGACGCGCACCAATTACGGGGTGCTTTACGAGATCGACATGCGGCTGCGCCCCTCGGGGCGCGCCGGCCCTGTGGCCTCGAGCCTCGTCTCGTTCGCGGACTACCAAGCCAACGAGGCCTGGACCTGGGAGCACATGGCGCTGACCCGTGCGCGCGTCGTGTCGGCTTCGCCCGAATTCCGGGAACGGATCGAGCGCGTCATCCGCGATATCCTGACCCGTCGCCGCGATTCCGCAATCACCGCCAACGACGTCGCCGACATGCGGCGTGCGATCGCCCAGGAGAAGGGCGAGGCCGATTGCTGGGATCTCAAATATGCCGCCGGCGGCATGGTCGACATCGATTTCATCGCGCAATATCTTCAGCTCGTGCATGCGCACGAGAAGCCGGAGATTCTCGACGTCGCCAGCATGCAGGTGCTGGAAAATGCATGCAGGCTCGGCGTGCTCGCGCAATCGGAGACCGAGATATTGCGGGCCGCGGCGCGGCTGTATCACGATCTGACGCAGATCCTGCGGCTCTGCGTCAACGACCGGTTCAAGCCGGAGACCGCCGGCACCGACCTCCTGCGCGTGATGGCACGCGCCGGCGATGCGCCGCATTTCTCCTCGCTGGAGGCGCGCGTGAAGGAGACGCAGAGCGAGGTGCGCCGTGTCTTCAGGGCGCTACTGGAAGGGACGTCGCCTGCTGCAGCGAGGTGAGCGCGTCCCGCACGTTCGGCTCCAGGCCCGCGCCGCCGGCATCGAGATGGGCGAAGATCGCGCGCTTCATCCGCGGATCCCAGAACTTCTTGATGTGGTCGGCGATCCCCTGCACGGCCTTGTCGTGGCCCTGGCTCCGGAAGAACGTGCCGATCTGGTTGGCCATGTAGATCAGGCGGTCAGGCGACATCGAGAACCTCCGTGGCATGACGGGCGACAACCCGGCCGCCATGCGAAAACACTTCGAACCCGTCCTGGCGGGCAATGGCAATCAGCGTGATGCCGGCGGCCTCCGCGGTGCGCACCGCAAGAGCGGTCGGCGCAGAGACGGCGACCATCACCGGCGCGCCGATGGCGGCGGTCTTCTGCACCATCTCGACCGAGACGCGGCTCGTCAGCAGCACGATGCCGCCGCTTGCAGCCGTGCGGCTGCGCGCCAGCGAACCGGCGAGCTTGTCGAGCGCGTTGTGGCGGCCGACATCCTCGCGCAGCGCAACGATACCGCCGGCAGGCGACCAGAACGCGGCGGCGTGAACGGCGCGGGTTTGCAGATTGATCGATTGCAGTGGTGCGATGGTCTGCATCGCCGCCATGATCTGCTCGGGCGCAAACGTCTGTCCCTGCGGCACGATGGCCGCAGGCCGCACGGCTTCGGCAATCGAGTCGATGCCGCAAATGCCGCAGCCGGTCGGGCCGGCGATGTGGCGGCGGCGCTCGCCGATGCGCGCGGCATCTTCCGAAGCCAGCCACATGCGCAGCTCGATGCCGTCGTCGAGGCGGACCATTTCGAGCGACTTGATGTCATCGACGGATTTGATGATGCCTTCGTCCAGGCTGAAGCCGACGGCAAAATCCTCGAGGTTCTGCGGCGTCCCCATCATGACGGCGTAGGTGCCGCCATTGTAGGTCAGTGCCAGCGGCGTCTCCTCCGGAATCAGCCGCGCTCCTTCAGACGCGGCACCGTCGCGCCAGATCTCGCGGTCGATGGCCTGGACCGGCACGTGCATGCCGCTACTCCGCAGCCTCGGCCGGCGCGATGCGGCGGGAATGCCGCGCCTGCGCGCCGTAGGCCTTCTGCCAGTCGGACGGGCCGTTCGACGGCGATATCTGCACCGCCGTGACCTTGTATTCGGGGCAGTTGGTCGCCCAGTCCGAATAGTCGGTCGTGATGACGTTGGCCTGGGTGTCCGGATGGTGGAAGGTGGTGTAGACGACGCCCGGCGCGACGCGATCGGTGATCTCCGCACGCAGCGTGGTCGCGCCGGCGCGGCTCTTCAGCCGCACCCAGTCCCCATCGCGCACGCCGCGCTGTTCGGCATCGTGCGGATGGATCTCCAGCCGATCCTCGGCATGCCAGACCACGTTCTCGGTGCGCCGGGTCTGTGCGCCGACATTGTACTGGCTGAGGATGCGGCCTGTGGTGAGCAGCAGCGGATAGCGCGGGCCGGTGCGTTCGTCGGTCGCGACATATTCGGTGACGACGAACTTGCCCTTGCCGCGGACGAAGCCGTCGATATGCATCACCGGCGTGCCCTCGGGCGCCTTGTCGTTGCAGGGCCACTGCACCGAGCCGAGCTCGTCGAGCTTGGCATAGGAGACGCCGGCGAAGGTCGGGGTCAGCGCCGCGATCTCGTCCATGATCTCGGAAGGATGGCTGTAGTTCATCTCGAAGCCCATGGCCCTGGCGAGGCCGATGGTGACCTCCCAGTCGGCGAGGCCGTTCCTCGGCGTCATCACCTTGCGGACGCGCTGGATGCGGCGCTCGGCGTTGGTGAAGGTGCCGTCCTTCTCGAGGAAGCTGGAGCCCGGCAGGAACACATGGGCGTAGTTCGCGGTCTCGTTCAGGAAGAGGTCGTGGACGATGACGCATTCCATCGCCGCTAGTGCTGCTACCACATGCGTGGTGTTGGGATCGGATTGCAGGATGTCCTCGCCCTGCACGTAGATCCCCATGAACGTGCCTTCGACCGCGGCGTCGAACATGTTGGGAATGCGCAGGCCCGGCTCGGGGTTGAGCTTGACGTTCCACAGCGCCTCGAACTGGTCCCGCACGGCATCGCCCGAGATGTGGCGATAGCCGGGGAGCTCGTGCGGGAACGAGCCCATGTCGCAGGAGCCCTGCACGTTGTTCTGGCCGCGCAGCGGGTTCACGCCCACGCCGGGACGACCGATATTGCCCGTGGCCATCGCGAGGTTGGCGATCGCGATCACGGTGGTCGAGCCCTGGCTGTGCTCGGTGACGCCGAGACCATAATAGATCGCGCCGTTGCCGCCGGTGGCGTAGACGCGCGCTGCTTCGCGCAGATCGTTCGGATCGACGCCGGTGAGGATGGCGGTGGATTCCGGGCTGTTGTTTGGTTGGGCGACGAACGCCGCCCATTCCTCGAATTCGCTCCAGTCGCAGCGCTCGCGTACGAAAGCTTCGTTGGCAAGGCCTTCGGTGACGATCACATGCGCCAGTGCCGTCATGAGCGCGACGTTGGTGCCGGGCATCAGCGGCAGGTGGAGCGCCTTCACATGCGGCGATTCGACCATCTCGGTGCGGCGCGGATCGATCACGATCAGCTTGGCGCCCTGGCGCAGCCGCTTCTTCAGGCGGGAGGCGAACACCGGGTGGGCCGAAGCGGGGTTGGCACCGATGATGACGACGACGTCGGTGTGCTCGACCGAGTCGAAATCCTGCGTGCCGGCAGAGGTACCGAACGTGGTCGAGAGGCCATAGCCGGTCGGGGAGTGGCAGACGCGCGCGCAGGTGTCGACATTGTTGTTGCCGAAGCCGGCGCGGATCAGCTTCTGCACCAGATAGGTCTCTTCATTGGTGCAGCGGGACGACGTGATGCCACCGATGGCATCGCGGCCGTATTTCTTCTGGATGCCGCGCATCCTGTCGGCGGCAAACGAGAATGCCTCGTCCCATGACACTTCGCGCCAGGGATCCTCGATCCGCTCGCGGATCATCGGGTTGAGGATGCGTTCCCTGTGGTTGGTGTAGCCCCAGGCGAAGCGGCCCTTGACGCAGGAATGGCCGCGATTGGCCTTGCCGTCCTTGTACGGCACCATGCGGACGACTTCCTCGCCGCGCATCTCAGCCTTGAAGGCGCAGCCGACGCCGCAATAGGCGCAGGTGGTGACGACCGAGTGTTCGGGCTGGCCGATCTCGATCACGGATTTCTCGGTCAGCGTGGCGGTCGGGCAGGCCTGCACGCAGGCGCCGCAGGAGACGCATTCGGAGCCGAGGAAGCTCTCGCTCATGCCGGGCGAGACGCGGCTGTCGAAGCCGCGGCCGGAGATCGTGAGCGCGAAGGTGCCTTGCACCTCCTCGCAGGCGCGGACGCAGCGCGAGCAGACAATGCACTTGGAGGGATCGTAGGTGAAGTACGGGTTGGAATCGTCCTTCGGCATCCAGGCGGCGTTGATCTCGCCATTGGACTTGCCAGGTGTCTTGGCGAAGACGTGGTTCTCGCCCTCATAGCCGTAACGCACGTCGCGCAGGCCCACGGCGCCGGCCATGTCCTGCAACTCGCAATCGCCGTTGGCACCGCAGGTGAGGCAGTCGAGCGGATGGTCGGAGATGTAGAGCTCCATCACGCCCTTGCGCAGCTTCTTCAGCCGCTCGCTCTGGGTGTGCACGATCAGGCCGGACATGACAGGCGTGGTACAGGAGGCCGGCGTGCCGGCGCGGCCCTCGATCTCGACGACGCAAAGCCGGCACGAGCCGAATGCGTCGACCATGTCGGTCGCGCAGAGTTTCGGTATCTGATGGCCGGCGTCCATCGCCGCCCGCATGATCGAGGTGCCCTCGGGCACCGTGACCTGGTTGCCGTCGATGGTCAGCGTCACCATCGTTTCCGATTTCGAGCGCGGCGTACCGAAGTCGATTTCTTCGATCAGAGACATTGTCGTTCTCCTATTCCGCGGCCTGAAGCGTGGTCGGGGCCGGGACGAAATCCTCCCGGAAGTGCTTCAATGCGCTGAGCACGGGGTAGGGCGTGAAGCCGCCGAGCGCGCAGAGCGAGCCGAATTTCATGGTGTTGCAGAGGTCCTCGACGAGTGCGAGGTTTTCGCTCACGCGCTCGCCGTTGATGACCTTCTCGATCGTCTCGACGCCGCGGGTCGAACCGATCCGGCACGGCGTGCACTTGCCGCAGGATTCGATGGCGCAGAATTCCATGGCGAAACGCGCCTGCTTCCGCATGTCGACGCTGTCGTCGAACACGACGATCCCGCCATGGCCGATCAGGCCGTCGCGCGCGGCGAAGGCCTCGTAGTCGAACGGCGTGTCGAACAGCGCGCGCGGGAAGTAGGCGCCCAAGGGACCGCCGACCTGCACCGCGCGGATCGGACGGCCCGTGAACGTGCCGCCGCCGATGTCGTCGACGAGCTCGCCGAGCGTGACGCCAAACGCGGTCTCGAACAGCCCGCCGTGGCGGATGTTGCCGGCGAGCTGGATCGGCATCGTACCGCGCGAGCGACCCATGCCGAAATCGGCGTAGGCCTTGGCGCCTTCGGCCAGGATGAAGGGGATTGCGGCGAACGACAGCACGTTGTTGATGACGGTTGGCTTGCCGAACAGGCCGTGATGCGCGGGCAGTGGCGGCTTTGCGCGCACGAGGCCGCGGCGGCCTTCGAGGCTTTCCAGCAGCGAGGTCTCTTCGCCGCAAACGTAAGCGCCGGCGCCGACGCGGACCTCGAGATCGAAGCTGTAGGTGGAGCCGCCGATGTTCGCGCCGAGATAGTCGTCGCGCTTCGCAGCCTGGATGGCCGCGTTCATCGCCTCGACCGCGTGCGGATATTCGCTGCGGATGTAGATGTAGCCCTTGGTCGCGCCGACGGTAATGCCGGCGGTCGTCATGCCCTCGATGACGAGGAAGGGATCGCCTTCCATGATCATGCGGTCGGCGAAGGTGCCGCTGTCGCCTTCGTCGGCGTTGCAGACGATGAACTTGCGATCCGCTTTCGCCTGCGCGACCGTCTTCCACTTGATGCCGGTCGGGAAGCCGGCGCCGCCGCGGCCGCGCAGGCCGGACGCCGTCACTTCATTGAGGATGGCTTCCGAGCCGAGCGACAGTGCGCGTTCGAGGCCCTTGTAGCCGCCATGGGTGCGGTAGTCGTCGAGCGAGCGCGGGTCGATCACGCCGCAGCGCGCGAAGGTGAGGCGGGTCTGGCGCTTGAGCCAGGGGATCTCGTCCGTGGCCCCGAGCCGCAGCAGATGCTGCGTATTGCTCGCGAGCGCGTCGAGCAGGGAGGGCACATCGGTCTCGGTCACAGGGCCGAACGCGATCCGGCCCTGCGGCGTCGCGACCTCGACCAGCGGCTCGAGCCAGTACAGGCCGCGCGAGCCGGTCCTGACGATCTCGACGGCAATGCCACGCTTGGCTGCAGCCTGCTCCAGTGCCAGCGCGACCTCGTCGGCGCCGACTGCAAGCGCACCCGCATCGCGAGAGACATATAGACGGATGCTCATCGCTGCACCTGCGCAACGAGAGCATCGATGCGCTTTTCGTCTAGCCGGCCGATAAGCCGGCCGTCGAGCATCGCGGACGGCGCTGTTGCGCACAGTCCGAGGCAGTAGATCGGCTCCAGGGTGACGCGGTCATCGGCGGTGGTGTGGCCGAGCGACACGCCGAGCTTCGCCTCCGCACGCGCAGCCAGCGCGTCACCGCCTGCCGCCTGACAGGCCTCCGCGCGGCAGAGTTTCAGCACATGGCGGCCGGCCGGCTTGTGGCGGAAATCATGGTAGAACGTGAACACGCCATGCACTTCGGCGCGGGACAGATTGAGCGCTTGCGCCACCATGGGAATGGCTGCCACCGGCACGTAGCCGAACGCCTCCTGGAGCGCGTGCAGGATGACCAGCGTCGCGCCTTCCTGCTTGCTGTGTTCGGCGATAATCTCGGCCCCGCGCGTTTCGTCCCAAGGCTCGTAAACCGTTGTCATTCTTCGTTCTCGACCAGAGCGTCTGCTGATCGCAAACTATTTGGAATCGTTCGAAGATCAATAAAGCTGTCTCATGCTGCGATTGCGGATTCAGATCGATTTGCGATGGCAATCACTCGATTTGAAATTGCGATTGGAGCCGTCCGCCATGCGGTTTTTGCGTGTTGGAAGGGGGAAGGCCATGCTAGCTTGTATGCCACCACACGATCCGAGGGGATGAACGGTTGCTCGATAAGCTTGAACTGCTGCTGGCGCTGGCGAAGGAGCGGCATTTCGGCCGGGCCGCCGAGGTGTGCGGTGTGACGCAGCCGACAATGTCGACCGGGCTGAAGCAGCTCGAGGAGATCCTCGGCGTCATGCTGGTCCAGCGCGGCTCCCGCTTCCAGGGTTTTACGCCGGAAGGCGAGCGGGCGCTCGATTGGGCGCGGCGGATCGTGGGTGATGCGCGCGCGATGCGTGACGAGATCAACGGGCTGAAGCATCAGCTCTCCGGCGAGATCCGTATTGCCGCGATCCCGACCGTGCTCGGCATGGTCGCCGCGCTGACGACGCCGTTCCGCGCCAGGCATCCCGAGGTGCGTTTCCGCATCCAGTCCACCACCTCATCCGAGGTGCTGGGGCTGCTCGAGAATCTCGAGGTGGATGCAGGGCTGACCTATATCGAGAACGAGCCGATCGGCAAGGTGCGCACCATCCCGCTCTACAGCGAGAGCTATCGTCTGCTCACCGCGCCGGATGGAATGTTCGGCGATCGCGAGACGGTGACCTGGAAGGAGGTAGGGCAGGTGCCGCTGTGCCTGCTGACGCCCGACATGCAGAACCGTCGCATCATCGACCGCGCGTTACGTTCGGTCGGCGCCGAGGCGACGCCGACCCTGACGTCGAATTCGCTGCTCGTGCTGTTCACGCATGTGAAGACGGGGCGCTGGGCCAGCGTGATGCCGGCCAAGCTCGCCGAGACGCTCGGCCTTTCCGATACTGTGCGCTCGATCCCGATCACCGATCCCGATGTCAATTACAGCATCGGCATGGTGATCCCGCAGCGTGATCCGATGACGCCGCTGATCGCGGCGCTGGTCAGTGTCGCGCGGGAAGTCGCGCCGTCGCTGCAATCGTAGCCATCAGGCCGCGGCCGATATTCCGGACGCCGCCTTGATCGCGTCGCGGGGCAGGGTGACGCGCACGACGGTGCCGACCTCCAGCTTGGAGCGCAGCCGCATCGAGCCGCCATGGAGCTGCGCCAGCGAGCGGGCGATCGCCAGCCCCAGTCCCGAGCCGTGATAGGTCTTGGTGAGCTGGCTCTCGACCTGCTCGAACGGGCGGCCGAGCCGCGCCAGCGAATGCGGCGCGATGCCGATGCCGGTGTCGGCGATCATCAGCACGATCCTGTCGTCGAGCTGTCGGCTGCGCACCACGATGCGTCCGCCGTCGGGCGTGAACTTCACGGCGTTGGAGAGCAAATTGACGATGATCTGCTTGGTGGCGCGGCGGTCGGCGACGACGGAGATCGATTTTGCGATGTCGGCGTCGAGCGTCAGGTGCTTGTCCTGTGCCCGGCCGGTGACGACCCGCAGGGATTCCGCCAGCGTCTGCGCCAGGTCGAGCTCTTCCATGTCAAGCTTCATGCGGCCGGCCTCGATCTTGGACATGTCGAGAATATCGTTGATGACTTCGAGCAGATAATGCCCGCTGGTCAGGATGTCGTGGCAGTATTCCTGGTACTTCTCCGAGCCGAGTTCGCCGAACATGCCCGAGCCCATGATCTCGGAGAAGCCGATGATCGCGTTCAGCGGCGTGCGCAGCTCGTGGCTCATATTGGCGAGGAATTTCGACTTGGTCTGGTTGGCTTCCTCGGCGCGGGTCTTCTCGCGCTGGTATTTCTCGGCGAGATCGGCGAGTTCGCCAGCCTGGCGCTCCAGGGCTGCCTGCGAGCGCTTGAGGTCGATGACGGTAGCGCGCAGGCGTAGATCGTTGTCGACCAGCTTCTGCTCGTGCTCCTTGATGCGGGTGATATCGGTGCCGACCGAGACGTAGCCGCCGTCCTTGGTACGGCGCTCGCTGATGTGCAGCCAGCTGCCGTCGTCGAGCTGCGCCTCGAAGGTGCGCGCGCCGGGGCCCTGGCTCGCAGTCTCGTTGTGCCGGGTGCGGACCTCGGGCATGCGGCCGACCTCGAGCACGGTCTCGTAGGAGGTGCCGGGGATGACGGCGCTGTCGGGCAGCTTGTGCAGGCGCTGGAAGTGCGAATTGCAGAGCACCAGGCGGTCGCTCGCGTCCCACAGCACGAAGGCTTCGGGAATGGTCTCGATCGCGTCGCGCAGGCGCAAATCGGCTTCCACGGTCCGCTCGGCGAGGCTCTTCTGCTCGGTGATGTCGACGGCGATCCCGATCAGGTGAACGCTGGAGTCGGTCGCGCCACTGGTCTTTTCGCAGCGGACGCGGAGCCAGATCCAGTGGCCGTCGACATGCTGCATGCGGAAGGTCTGGTCGATGTGGTCGATCTTCTCGGAGATGAGCTGGTCGGCGATCTCGAACAGGTCGATGTCGTCGGACTTCACCAGCGCGTTGACCTCGCCGAAGGTGAGGAGCTCGTTGCGGCCGTCGAGGCCGAGCATCGAAAACATCGACTGTGACCAGAAGATGCGGCCGCGCGACAGGTCCCAGTCCCACAGCCCGCAGCGGCCGCGGTTGAGCGCGGTGTCGATGCGGCCGCGCACGGCGTCGTTGATCAAATCGCCCTCGCGGGCACGGGTGGACTGCCAATGGAAGGCGAAGCCGAGGATCAGGACCACGAAGCCGGTAGTGGCCGACAGCGTCACTGACAGCGCGGCGTCCGAACCCCAGATCGGCTCGTTACGCTCCTGGATCACGGTCACGAAGCCGGGCAGCGACTTGATCTGCCGCGAGGTCGCCATTGCGGCGTTGCCGTTCGGCAGGGTCATGTCGGAGATATTGTCGTCGCGCGGCGGCGCCGCCAGCAGTTGCGCCGTCGTGATTGCGTCGAGCAGGCGGTCGTTGCCCGAGGGATCGCTGTCGATCGGGATGCGGGCGAGGATGCGGCGGTCGAGTCCGGCCGACGTGACGATGACGTGGCGGCCCGAGGCTGTGCCCCAGGATGGAATGAGATCGGGCAGCAGCGCCGGCAGGCTCTCGATGTTCTTCAGCCGCTCCTGTCGCCCGGAGGTGAGGCGGTCGATACGCTCGGCGAGCAGGTCGGCGAGCGCCGAGATGTCGTGTCGGATGACCAGCCGCTTCTGGCGTGTCTGGTCGACGACCTGCACGAACGCGCCGAGGCAGATCGTGATCAGGAACGCGATGATGAGCGTCGGCACGGCACGGCGCAGCGCTGGCTCCGCGATCAGGAGCCGATGATAGGCAGGTTTCGCGATCGATTGCGCCAATCCCTTGATCGAATCGGATTGGACGCACGCGTTCGCGGCGTCTGCACGCGACATGCCTAAAGCCCCCTGGAAACCTGCTTGCAACTTGAGTTCGGAAGCAGCCCCACATCGCTTCCGAATCATGATCGATTTGAATCCAGATTTCGCGGGCTGTCGAGAGTCAACGAATCGTTAACGCGAATTTATTCTTATCCAACGCGCAGTTTGCGCGTCGCGCGTCCGCAAACCTACGTGCGCGGCGAGTCCGAAACGAGAACGTGTGACTCCTCGCACATTCTCTGTCACGCGCGCGGCGGTTCGGCGTGACTAATGACGCGCTTCACGCTCGGGAACGCGCGCCGCAATGCGCGCTCGATCGCGTCGACATGCTCGTGCACCTTGATCACGCTCATCGACGGCTCGGCGCGGCAGTGGAAGTTGACGATCTCGCCGGCATCGGTGTTGCGGACGCGGACATTGTGGATGTCGTGGATCTCGCTGCCGGCGGCATATTCCGTCAGCGCGGCGGCAATGGCCCGCACCCGTTCCGACGCGGCGTCGACCCCGAACGGTAGTTCCGGTTCCAGCGGCTCGATGTGGACGTCGACTTCGACGTCCGCGCCGAACTCTTCCTGGATGTTGCGTTCCAGCGTGTTGGCGACGTCATGGGCGGCGTCGAGCTGCATCCCGGCGTCGACCTCGAGGTCGATGCTGACGATCAGCTTGGCGCCGAGATCGTGCACCGTGACGTGGTGGACGGCGAGGCCCGAATTGTGGGCGATGACCATGATGCGGTCGCGCACGGTCTCGTTGTCGCGCGCCACGGGGACCGCGGTGAAGGTGAGGTCGGCATCGCCGAAGGTCTTCTCGACGGCTGCTTGCGCATTGCGCTTGATGTCCTCGACCCGGTCGATGGGATAAGTCCGGGGCACCTTTGCGATCGTGTCGATAAATGTGGTTGCCCCGACCATGCGCACGCGGAGTCGCTCGACGTCGATCACACCCGGCACGCTGCGGATCGCGGCCGTGGCCGTCTCATGCGCGCCTTCCGGGGCGCGGTCGACCAGCGTCTGCACCGTCGAGCCGGCCATGCGCAGGCCGAGCAGGGCGATCATCACGGCCACCGCGGCGGCGGCAGCCGCGTCGCCCCACCAGAAGCCGAGGCCGGCGAGGATCAGGCCTATGATAACGGCGAACGAGCCCATCACGTCGGAGGCGAAATGCAGCGCGTCGGCGGCGAGCGCCTGGCTCCTGGTCTCCCGCGCGGCACGGTGCAGGGCACGGGCGCGCCAGAGATTGACGACGATGTCGATCACCAGCACCACGAAAGGCACGGCCGAAATAGTCGGCGGCGCGGTTCCCTCCCGCAGCCGGCTGTAGGACTCGACCAGGATGCCGCCGGCGAGCACATAGAGCAGGGCGGTGACGCCCAGCGCCGAGACACTTTCGAGTTTGCCGTGGCCGTAATGATGCTCCTCATCCGCCGGCTTGTCGGACACCCGCACCACCGCCCAGGTGATGATGGTGGCGACGAGGTCGATCGAGGAATGCAGCGCCTCGGAGATCAGCGCCAGCGAGCCGATCGCTATCCCGACCGCGAACTTGGCCGCCGCCATGCCGCCACTGGCGAAGATCGAGATCGCTGCGACCGAGGTCTTGTTGTGTTGGGAGCTCATGGCGGGGATTTAGCAGCCTGTGACTGAACATCAAGCGACGATCCACAGCTGTAGACGCTAGTGAGTTGCAGGAGCGGGGGCCTCCAACTCCGTCATGCCCGGGCTCGCCGTCTTCGCTAAAGCTTCGCCGGCTCAAGACCGAGTGCCCGGCGAAGCCTTGGCGTAGTCGGGTCCCGGGCATCCACGATCTTTCTCAATCGCGGGAACGACGTGGATGGCCGGGTCAAGCCCGGCCATGACGAGCGGAGGGAGTGGGACCTACAGCTCTTGCTCCGCTGCCGCCCCCTCACACCCTCACCACAATCTTCCCGAGGTGCTTGTTCGCCTCCATGTGCTCGAATGCCTTGTCGATATCGTCGAAGGCAAACACCTTGTCGATCGGCAGCTGCAGTTTTCGCGACTCGACCGCGCCCCAAATGTCCTTCTTGACCTCGTCGAAGATCTCCCGGACCTCCGCGATGGTGCGGGTGCGGAAGGTGACGCCGACATAGTCGATGCGGCGCGCCGCGTGCAGGTCGAAGTTGAAATCGGCATGGGTGCCGCCGAGCCGGCCGACATTGACGATGCGACCCTTGACCCTGGTCGCCGCGAGGTTCTGGTTGGCGACTTGGCCCGAGACCTGGTCGACGATGAGGTCGACACCTTCGCCGTTCGTCGCCTTCAGCACCTCGTCGACCCATGTGGGGTCGGAGGAATCGACCGCGAGGTCGGCGCCATACTCCTTCAGCCGGCCGCGGCGGGCGGTATCGGTCGAGGAGCCGATCACGAGTCTCGCGCCCTTGAGCTTCGCAATCTGCATCGCCATCAGGCCGACGCCGGAGCTTGCGCCCTGGATCAGCACGGCCTGCCCGGGCTGCACGCCGCCGATGGTGACGACGGCGTTGTGCATGGTCGCGAGCGCGACGGGCAGGGTGGCGGCTTCCTCGAAGTTCATGTTCGAGGGCGCGCGGAACAGCCGGCCGTGATCGGCCAGCGTGTATTCGGCAAACGCCGCGCCGCCGGAGCCCATGATGCGGTCGCCGACCTTGACGCCCTTGGCATCCGGTCCGAGCTCGGCGACCTCGCCGGCCCATTCCATGCCGAGCACGGTGCCGGCGCCGCCGGCCGCGCCATGGGCGTGGCCCTTGCGCATGCCGGTGTCGGCGCGATTGAGGCCGCAGGCGCGGACGCGGACCAGCACCTGCGTGCCTTCAGGCTTTGGTTGAGCGACGTCGGAAATTGTAGCGCCACCAGGGCCGTAGACATAAGCCTTCATGTATTGCTCTCGCTTCTTGCAGTGATTATTCCGCAGCCTGCGCTGTCGGATGAACGATCATGCCTTCGAGCCGGCTGCGGATGATGGCCTCCGCTTCGCGCACGATGCGGGAGATCAGTTCGGCGCAGGTCGGGATGTCCTGGATCAGGCCCTGGACCTGGCCCGCCGACCAGATGCCTTCGTCCGAGTTGCCGGTCGCGTAGACCATCTTGCCGCGGGCGCCCGCGACGAGCTCGCGGATATCCTCGAACTTGGCGCCTTCCTTCTCCATCGCGACGACCTTGGTCGAGATCTCGTTCCTGGCGACGCGGGAGGTGTTGCGCATGGTGCGGAAGATCAGCTCGGTCTCGCGCTCGTCATTGGCGACGATCTTCTCCTTGATGAGCTGATGAATGGGGCTCTCTTTGGTCGCCATGAAGCGGGTGCCCATGTTGATGCCTTCGGCGCCCAGCGCCAGTGCGGCGACGAGGCCGCGGGCGTCGGCAAAGCCGCCGGAGGCGATCATCGGAATCTTGATCTTGTTGGCGGCGGCCGGGATCAGGATCAGGCCGGGGGTGTCGTCCTCGCCTGGATGGCCGGCGCATTCGAACCCGTCGATCGAGATGGCGTCGACGCCCATGCGCTCGGCCGAGAGCCCGTGACGGACGCTGGTGCATTTGTGCACGACCTTGACGCCGTGCTTCCTGAACTCGTCGACATGCTCCTGCGGCTTGTTGCCGGCGGTTTCGACCACCTTGATGCCGCTCTCGATGATGGCGGCGCGATATTCGGCGTAAGGCGGCGGCTTGATCGCGGGCAGGATGGTGAGGTTGACCCCAAACGGCTTGTCGGTGAGATCGCGGCAGCGGGCGATCTCCTTCCTGAGGTCTTCCGGTGTCGGCTGGGTCAGCGCCGTGATGAAGCCGAGCGCTCCGGCATTGGCGACGGCGGCGACCAGCTCGGCGCGCCCGACCCATTGCATGCCGCCCTGGACGATCGGGTGCTCGACACCGACGAGCTTGGTGAACCGGGTCTGCAGCATGATCTGTTTCCTCCGCCTGTGTGGCGCTCTGTTATCGTTTGATGGCGACAGGATGCCGCCCGGGTCGGGAAAAGTCTATTGGGAGGGCGTGCGGTGGAGGCGGGGCGATCATGCGGGGAGTGGGGGGATTCCGCAGGGTGGACAATTGAGGTGGTAACACCGGGGTGGCGCGTTTTGTGCGCCGCCGCTTCAACACCGTCATTGCGAGCGCAGCGAAGCAATCCAGGCTGTCTCCGTGGAGGGATTCTGGATTGCTTCGCTGCGCTCGCAATAACGGAGGATGAGGAGCTTTCGGAGACCATCAACTTGCATTTCCGTCGCAAGACACACCTTCGCATCCTCGCGGCGCATTCCGCCCGAGCTTTGCCTGGTCGCATCGCCCTCCTCGTGACAAGGGCGCAGGGAAGGCCGGGCGCCGGCTGGCACCCGCAAGTCCGTGCGCCAAAGGAATGCACACGGGGTGGACCACAGGTCAGCCAATCGCCCGGCCTTCCCTGCGCGATGGTTTACGGCTTACTTCGCGCTCTCCTCGGGGAGCGATGCACTATTGCCCCCGTCGCCCCGCAGATGGCTGATGCGCGCGCCCGGTCGGGCAGCAGGCACCACTACAGGACTTGACGCACAGACCCCGGGCGTCAGGACCACACGACTTCGCCGTCCGCGCACGTCCTCGCTGGGCCTTCGAGAGCTGGCGTGTGCTCGCACCCGAAACCATGCGAAGACGCTGTCGGCGCCGTGTCGTAGGCGCGAAAGCCTGTGCTCACGGTTTCCCGCCCTGCAAGGCTCGCCGCGCCCGACGCCGTCGCGTCCATCGCTGCCCAACCCGCGGTTCGTGACGATCGCGATCCGCCCCTTGTCCCGGGTCAGGGTATCGCGTACGTACGACAAATCCGAATTTCGGTAAAGCGGAATATTTTGACGGGCGGGGATTGACAGGCGGGGTGGGAAATTTGTGCGGGTGTTTTGCCCGACGGGCAAGAGGACTTCAGCTACTCCGTCGACAGCCGCACCATCTGGCGGCCGCCGTTCATTTCCTTGAGGCTGTTGACGAAGTTTTCCGGGCGCTGCCAGCGGTAGGGGACCTTCAATCCCATGTACTCCGCGATGTCGCCGATGAAGCCGGTACAATTGGTGGTCTCGGCGTTCCAGACCGGCGAGTTTGCCTGCAATTTCTTGATATAGGCAAACACGCGCTTGGCGTCCGCTTCGTTCAAATAGACGCGGTAGTTCGCGGTCAGATAGTCCGGGTCGAGATCGCCGTAGCTCGCACCGGTCTCCGCCGGCACCCAGGTGAGGTGACCGAGCACATAGGCCCAGGTGTCGCCGGCGGGCGTGAGCCCTGCCACCTCGACGGCGCGCTCGCTGGTCTTGCCGTACCAGACGAAGGCGTGGCCCCAGCTCGCTGCCGTGCGGGCGCGGAAATCGACGTAGTACGGACCTTTCTCCGCGCGCGCGACCGCGCGCCGTGTCGATGGCGTCGGCCGTGATACGGCGTCGGTCGTGGCAAGCGCGTTTGCGTCGGCAACGCGCTTGTTCGCTTCGTGGGCAGAGGCCGAGGGTGTCGTACACGCGAGCATGGCCGCGAGCGCAAATCCCGCAAGGATGCAGGGTCCCGATCGATCAGGTTTGTTCGTCACGCTATGCCCCTCGACTGTCGGCCACTCACGCAGAGTCTACGCTTGCTTCTGCGCGTATTTCGCTAGCGCGTCAGTAGCGCGCCGCGACCGGGCCGGGCGCCTTGCCGATCGGGGCCTTTCCAACCGGGCTCTTGCCAATCGGCATCTTGCCGATCGGCGCCTGCTCCGAATAGACGGGAACGGGCTGGCGGCGCGGCAGATCCGCAGCATTCGCAACCGTCACCAGAGCAAGCGTAGCACCCACGACAAATACAATCTTCTTCACAGTCATACCCCTAGAAGGTTTGGTCCAAACACGGCACCGCCGTGCCCCCAGACACGCCTCACAGAAGGGCGGCCGAATGCGACCACAGTGCGGCATCCGCGAGACATGTTGGCGGCATCTGCCGGGCGCGCGGAGATGTGATGTGTACTGGATGGTCGGCGGTGCGCGATACCAGCGGCGCCGCAGACCTTGCCCGGACGGGTTTCGCTTCGCTTGACCCATCCGGCGACGTCCACACCGCTCAGGAGAATAGCAGCCGATCCTTGATCTTGTACCCGACGGCGAAGTCGTCTTCAAACCACGGCTTTTCGTCTTGGGCCGGTGGCCGCGCCAGATGCAGCTTCTTCCCCTTTTCGTTGGCCTTCTTTACAGCCACCCGGAATGAGTAATGGTCGAACAGGCTGAGCGCCTCGATCATGTAGGACACGGCGATGCGCCGGTCCCTGATGACCAGGAGATTCTCGCCGTTCTGGCGATCGGCGGGTTTGGAGAAATTGTAGGATCCCAGATAGACCCGTGCAGCCGGCTTGTCGAAGTCGATCACGGTGAACTTGTGGTGCATGCGCGTGCCGGTGCCGCCGGTGGGCTCCGACTTGAAGGGCTCCGGCACGTTGTGGGTGAGCTCGGCGGCAAACACTGGCGTGACGTTTCCGTCCGGGTTCTGCACCTCGATGCCGCCAACTTCCTTGTCGGATATGCCGTAGACAAAGATCGTGCTGTCGGCGGTAAGGTCGGCGATGGCGTCGGTCACGGCGCCACCCGTCTGGGCCAGGAAGGCAAGCGAATACAGCACAGACGATGTCGCGCTCTTGAGATCGGCTCCGATCTTGTCGAGCTTGGCGTTGGCAGCGCTGTGCGGCGAGAACGCCACCTTGGCATCGATGCCGGCAAGGCCGAGATCTTGCCAATCGGCGGAGGGCGTTGCGCCGAAGCTCGCGACGGCGTTGTTGCTGGCAAGGTAGCTGTCGAATGCCGCGAAGGCGAGGTCGACCGGCTTCTGACCGGTCACCACCAGAGCATTGTTGGCCTGAACGTAGAAGCCGCGCCAGGACAGGTTGGTCGAGCCGAACACCACTTTCTTCACGTTGGGACCGTTCACCGCGATCGTCTTGTTGTGCTGGAGGTTGCCCATATGCTGGCGCCGCACGTTCGTGCGCCCGGCCGAGGCAACCAGGAGGCTCTCCGCAGCGGTCTCCGCGGAATCGTCATCGCCATGCGGGTCGCTGTCGTCGATGATGATCTTGAGCGATGGGCCGAGCTGCACGAGGCGGTCAAGTATCTCCGGCAGATTGAAGTCGTAGGCAACGATGCGGACCTCGGCATCGTCGGCGATAGCCTGATCGAGGGTTTCCAGGATTGCGGCGCGCGCCTCAAAACCCATCCAGGCCAGCGCGGCCTGCGCATCGGGATGCGTCGGCTTGAAGTTGAGCCCGCCGGCAGCGACGGGCGCCACCAGCGTATTGATCGGGCCGTGCTTCAGATAACGATCGACGAATGCCTGCGAGGAGACGAAGCCGCGGGTGAACGTGACGTTGGCGACGCCAGGATAGGTTTCGCGCGCGAGCTGGATCGCCGCCTGTTGCGCCTCGCCCTTGCTAAGTTTGCCCTGGGCGTCCATCGACATAGGTGTGATGCGGTAGATGAAGTCTCCGACCAGCTCGGCATTACGGGGGAAATGCACCCAGCGGAATTTCTGGATTGGCGATTGCAGGGTCGAAAGCTTCTTGGGGTTGACGTTGCCGGAGGCGTCGAGAAAACCGAGCCGGTTGTTCAGCGCAAAAAACCGCTTGCCGCCGGGCTCCTGGTACTCGATCGCAAAGCCGACGAAATCTTGCGGCGGCTGGCCGGCCTTCCAATTCATTGCGATCAGCGTCTTGCCGTCTCCACGATGCAGCTTCAGCGAGAACGGCGCATTGACGTTGGCGCCAACCACCTGGAAGCCCGACGTCGCGCCCGGTGCCGCGGTTGACGGAGCGGCCGAAGTCACAACGGGCGGCAAGCTCGGGGCCGGCGGTTTGGGCGGTTTCGGTTTGGACGTGCCGGTCTTCTTGCTGGTCTTGGACGAACCAGCCTTGGGTTTCTTGGTCTTGCTTGCCTTCTTGGTCGTCTTTGACTTGTTGCTGGTTTTGGACTTGCCCGTCTTGGACTTGCCCGTCTTGGACTTGCCCGTCTTGGACTTGCTCGCCTTGGACTTGGCCGTCTTGGACCTCGCTGACTTCGACTTGCTGGACTTGGCGGCGGCCTTCCTGACCTTTACTGCCGATTTTGCCTTTCTGGCCTTCGATGTCTTCGCTTTGTGTTTCCTGGCGACCATGGAGTCTTCCTCCGATTATGAATGACGCCGCGTCGCTTTTTGGCGCCGGCGATGGAAATGAGGGCAGAAAAAACGGAAGCCGAAATATTCCCGCCAAGATTGTATCACGAGCCGTGCAACACGGAAATGCCCTCGTGCTCCATTCGTCTCGAAGCACGGGCAAGTGGGGAGCTTCTCACCCGATCCGGTTCAGGCTGTTCCGGATCGTCGAGAAGATGCCGCCGATGTCCTTTCGCAAGCCGTCGAGCGCGTTGAAATTGTCGAAGATGCGGGCGATGCGGTCTTCGACCTCGCGCTTGCTCCTGGTCAGCGCGTCGACGCGCGAGGCGAGGGTGACGTCGCCGCTCGCCTCGATCTCGCCGACGGTTTTGGCGAGGAGATCGCGCGTGGTCCCGACATCCGCGATCAGGGCCTCGATGCCGAACACGGGGGCCTTCAGCGGGACGAGGTCGGCCTGCGACTTCGACAGCTCCGTCTTGAAGGCGTTCAGCGTCGCCAGCGTCTCCTGTAACGCGCCGAGGCGCTGGCGTGACTGGAGAACAAAATCGTTCAGCGCATTCTGGCGGTCGACAAGCGTCTTGCCGTCGGCGTCGGTCTCGACACCGGCGAGCGAACGGTCGAGCTGAGCCTGGCGCTGGCCGAGCTCTTCGAAGTCGAGCCCGATGCCTTTCAGGATGTGGAAGCTGTCGTCGATGCGGGCCAGGCGCTGCTCGATCTCGATCTTGTTCTTCGACAGGGTCTCGACGCGGGCGCCGAGAGGGACTTCGCCGCCGGTTTCGAGCTCGTCGACGCTCTTGGCGAGGCGCTCATGACCGAGGCTCAGCTCGCCGATCAAGGCATTGAGGCCGGCATCCGACGCGCGCAGTGGCACCAGCTCGGCGTGGGACTTCGCTAGATCTTCTTTGTACTGGTTCAGGGTCGCAAAGGTGTTCTGGACCGTGCCGACCCGCGACAGCAGCATCGACACGTCGCGCGCGATATCCTTCAGCCTGTCGGCGAGGTTGTTCTTGCGGTCGTCAGTCTCGAGGTCGTGCAGCGAGCGTTCGAGCTGGTTCTGGCGGTCGCGAATCTCGGTGAAAACCGGCTCGACGGCGCGACGCTGCTCGGCGACCTTGCCGACCATGTCGCGCAGCTCCTGCTGGCGGCGGCGGATTTCGGCGAGCTGGTCGTGCATGTCGGTGGATTCGTTGCGGCCCCGCTGGAGCAGGGCGCGCTGCTCGGTCTCGCCCAGCTTGTCGTGGAGAGCGGAGACGGCCTCCCGGGGATCGCTCTCGATCAGGTGCTGGACGGTGGCGTCGAGGTGGTTCTGCAGGGCGTGGGCGACGACGACGTCCTCGCGGGTCTTCTTGAGGCGGTCGCGCAATGTGTCGAGGCGCCGGTCCTGGCGCGAGAGCCGCCAGGCGGAGGCGCCGATCAGTGCCAGCGCCAGCGCCAGGATCGCGCCGGTCGCAAACCGCTGCGGGACAGGCAGGCCTCCGAACCAGGCGGGCAGGTGGCCGATATCGTAACCGAGCGCCTGTTGGGCGAAGATCGCGACGGCGGTGAGCAGAACCAACCAGGCAACCAGGAAAAACAGCCACATCGTGACTTCCTCACGCCGGCACACATTATCGCCATAATTGCTATTGGAGAGCGGAACCGAGATCAAGGGCGGCGGGGGCTTGCCGGAGAGGTCCGGTCCCACGATCCACGGCTGAATGCGTCAGCCGATCGGTGGAGGGGAAGTGGGTCGCCGGGGTTTTCAAAGGTTGGACGGAGTGTTCCGTAGCCTGGATGGAGCGAAGCGCAATCCGGGTTCTGCTAGCCTTGAGAGCCGGCCCCGGATTGCGCTTCGCTCCATCCGGGCTACCGCACCGCGTTGGTGGCTAAAGCCGAAACTCATTGGTCAGCTCGCCGATGCCGTCGATCGCGACGGTTACCGTGTTCACCGGCTCTTTCATCACGCCGACGCCGACCGAGGTGCCGACGGCAATGAGGTCGCCGGGGAGCAGGGTCATGTCGTGGGAGATCCTGCTGACCAGCTCCTGCGCGGTGAAGATCATGTCCGATATCGGATAGTTCTGCCGCTCCGCGCCGTTGAGGATGGTGCGGACCACCAGCTTGGCCGGATCGAGACCGGTGGCGATGACGGGGCCGAACGGGCCATAATCGTCGATGCCCTTGGCCCGCGCCCATTGCGGGAAAGTGGGATCGCTGGTCAGGATGTCGTTGGCGGTGATGTCGTTGACGCAGGTGTAGCCGAAGATGAAGCTGTCCGCTTCCGCCGGCGACACCCGGGCGCACGTCTTGCCGATGACGATGCCGAGCTCGCCTTCATACGTGGTCTTGCCGTCGTAGTAAGAGGGGCGGCGGATCACCGCGCCGGGTGTCGTGATGCTGGTGGTGGCCTTCAGGAGGTAGAGCGGCTCCGGCGGCTCGGGCTGGTTGAGCTTGGCCGCGAGCGCATGAAAATTGTTCCAGAGCGCGACGATCTTGCTGGGCACGCAGGGCGCGAGCAGTTCGACCTCCGACAGCGCCAGCGTCTTGCCGGTGGCTGCATGGCGGCCGAACATCTCGCCCTCATGCACGCTGATGCCTGACGAATTCAGCGTGCCGAAGCCGGTCGCACCGCTCTTGCGGAAGCGAAGCCATTGTTTGATCTCGCCAGCCATCATGCCACCGCCAGCGCGCGCGGATCTGATGGCGTCGAGATGCCATCGTAGAGACCGGCAATGCGGGCGCGCTGGGTCACCATCGCCAGCACGGAATCGAGCGCGGGGGTGGCGACGCCGGTGAGGCGGCCCATCTCCTGCACGACGGTGACGAGCGGGTCGATCTCCATCGGGCGGCCGCGCTCCAGATCCTGGAGCATCGAGGTCTTGTGCGCGCCGACCTTGCGGGCGCCTTCGATGCGGCGCTCGACGTCGACGCGGAATCTGACGCCGAACGTCTCGGCGATGCCTTGCGTCTCCATCATGATCGCGCGCGACAGCGCGCGGGTGGCCGGATCGGTGCAGATCACGTCGAGTGTTGCATGGGTGAGTGCGCTGATCGGGTTGAAGCAGACATTGCCCCACAGCTTGAGCCAGATCTCGTCGCGGATGCGGTCGAGCACCGGCGCTTTCAGCCCGGCGGCGACGAAGAGATCGGCGAGGCGTTGCACGTCCGGGGTGGTCTCGCCGGAGGGCTCGCCGAGCGGAAAGTTGTTGCCGTAGACGTGACGGATCACGCCGGGCGCCTCGATCTCGGTGGCGGGATAGACGATGCAGCCGATGGCGCGCGCGGCGCCTATTTCGCGCCACTGCCGTCCGCCGGGGTCGATGCTCTCCAGCGTCGAATTCTCGTATTGGCCGCCGTGCTTGTAGAAGTACCAATAGGGGATGCCGTTGACGGCGGTGACGATGCGGGTGTGGGGTCCGAGCAGCGGCTGCATCGTCTCGATCACGCCGGTGATCGAGTGCGCCTTCAGCGTGATGATGATGTAGTCCTGCACGCCGAGCTCGGCCGGATTGTCGGTGCAGCGCGGATGCACGGTGCGCTTCTCCTCGCCCGCGAGCAGGGTCAGGCCGCGCTCGCGCATCGCGGCAAGGTGCGCGCCGCGTGCGACCAGGCTGACGTCGGCGCCCGCGCGCGCGAGCTGAACCCCGAGATATCCGCCGATTGCGCCGGCGCCGTAGATGCAGATCTTCATGGAATCCTCGCGAAGCAGCGGAAGCCGGATTTCGGGACGAAAGATCCGGTCCGGCTCGGAAGGTCCGAGCCGGGGACGGTAGTCGCAGGGGAAGTGAGGCGCTTTAAGCTGCTTGCGGCGTGCCGTTGATCGCTTCGTCCATGAAGGATGCGATGTCGCGCATGCTGATGACCGAGACGAGGCTGTAATCGTCGATGACAGGCAGGTGCCGGATGTGATTCCGGTTCATCAGATGGCGGACGTGCTCGATCGTGTCGCTCGACGTGCAGGACACGAGCTGCTGCACCGAGACGAGCTGCGAGACCTTGACGTTGACGGCATTGGCGCCGTGCTCGGCGACGGCGCGCACGACGTCGCGCTCGGTGAACATGCCGACCGCGGTGTTACCCTCGGAGCGGACGACGTCCTTCACCACCAGTGCGCTGATATTGTTGGCGCGCATCAGCTTGGCGGCGATACCCACCGTTTCGTTCATTCGCACCGTGACAACGCGCGGTGTCTTCTTGCGCAGAATGTCTCCGACCAGCATTGCAACCTCCCTGGGTGAATGATGCGGCAAGTGTGGTATACATAATGCCAATCGTCAAGCCTTCGATTTGGCTGATCCGAAAAATCTTGCGGCAGCAATGCTGACGTTTGCCGTCAGCCAAAAAGAAAGGGGCGCATCGCTGCGCCCCTGTCTCACCCGTGCAAGGTGCGTGTTCGTTATGCCGTCTCGGTCTTGGCGTTCCCCGTCGCGGCGCTGGCGCTCTCGGCTTCCTTGCCGAGGATGAAGGAGCGGCGCATCGGCTTGATCACGAACAGCGCCATCAGGGCCGCCGTCGCGTTCAAGGCCCCCGCGACCACGAACACGGCCTTCCAGCCATACGTGGCCGAGATCACGCTGGCGAGCGGAACGAGCAGGGACGCCGTCCCCTTCGCCGTGTAGAGCATGCCGTTGTTGGTGGTTGCGAACTTCGAGCCGAAGGTGTCGCCGCAGGTCGCCGGGAACAGCGAGTAGATCTCGCCGAACACGCCGAAATAGACCGCGGTGGCGAGCACGAAGACGACCGGCACGTGGCCATAGGCCGACAGCGTCAGCAGCATCAGCGCGGCGGTGCCGAAGGCGATGAACATGGTGTGCTCGCGGCCGATCGTGTCGGAGACGAAGCCGAAGAAGGGCCGTCCGAAACCGTCGAAGATGCGGTCGAGCGAGATCGCGAACGTCAATGCCGCCATCTGGAAGCCGGCGAGCGTGACCGGCGTGTCGGCGATCTTGAAGTCGTGCGCGATCGGGGCGATCTGCGCCGCGGTCATCAGGCCGCCCGAGGCGACCATGACGAAAACGAGATACATCACCCAGAAAATAGGGGCGCGCAGCACCTGGGGCGGGGTGAAGTCGATCTTGGTTTGCGGCAGATTGAGCTGCTTCTTCTTCGGCGGGATCGAGATCCGCGGCGGCTGGATGAAGAAGGCGAGCACGAAGACGATCACGCCCTGGCCGATGCCGAAGGTGAGGAACGCGTGCTGATAGCCGCTCGTTGCGATCATGGTCGCGATCGGCACGACGGTGAGCGCGGCGCCCGCCCCGAAGCCGGCGGCGGTCGCACCGGCGGCAAGGCCCCGGCGATCGGGAAACCATTTCAGCGCGTTGCCGACGCAGGTGCCGTACACCGCGCCCGCGCCCATGCCGCCGATGATCGCGGCCGCGTAGAGCAAAGTGAGGCTATCGGCATAGGAGTTGAGAATCCACGACAGCGCGATCATGACGCCGCCGAACATGATGACGATGCGCGGGCCGTATTTGTCGACGAACCAGGCCTCGATCGGCACCAGCCAGGTTTCGGTGACGACGAAGATGGTGAAAGCGAGCTGGATCGCGGCGCGTCCCCAATGGTGCGCGTGATCGATCGGATCGACGAACAGCGTCCAGCCATATTGCAGATTGGCGATCATCGCCATGCAGACGATGCCCATGACCAGCTGGAGCCAACGGAAACCTGTGCGGAGAGGCGCGGCCGTGACAGCGCCATCGGTGCTGGAAATCATCAAAAACCTCCCGAGCGCCTGTCTGGTTCGACACCGGCCGCAAGATGACCTGATGTCGCAATATTGTGGCTTATCGTCGCAAGCGCGGTGACGAGCTTGGTATACCATATTCCAGATTGCAAGCCCTAACTTGACGCGGCGCTGACAAAATATGCGGAGTTCCGTTCGGAACGGCGGGTTCATGAAAACATCGCGCACAACGGAAAACGCCCGGCCGCGAGGCCGGGCGTCTTGCGCGAGAAGCGCTTTTGGAGTGCGTCAGACGGTCGATTGCGCGACCACGACCTTGCGCCAGGGCTTGAGCACCGCGATCGCCAGCGCCGAGGCCAGGATATTGGCACCGGCCGCGATGATGAACACGTTGTCCCAACTGCCTGACGACTGCTGCATGTAGTTGCCGATCGGGACCAGCAGCGCGGCCGTACCCTTCGCGGTGTAGAGCAGGCCGGCATTGGTGGTCGCGAACTTGGCGCCGAACGTGTCGGTGCAGGTCGACGGGAACAGCGAGTAGATCTCACCCCAGGCGAAGAACACGAAGCCCGAGAGCAGCACGAACCAGAGCGGATCGTGGCCCCAGAGGTAGAGCATCCAGATGCCGATACCTTCCATGCCGAAGGCGATGAACATCGTGTTCTCGCGGCCGATCATGTCGGAGATCCAGCCGAAGAACGGACGCGTCAGCCCGTTGAGCACGCGGTCGATCGTGGCCGCGAAGGTCACCGCGGTCATCGTCACCGCCATCAGCGTGACCGGCACGTTGTCGACCTTCCAGTCGGCCGCGATCGGCTTCAGATTGGCCGTCACCATCAGGCCGCCGGCGCCGACGATCACAAACATGAAGTACATCAGCCAGAAGATGGGCTGACGCAGCACCTCGGTCGGCTGGTAGTTGCGGCGGGTCTGCAGCAGATTGGCGTTCGCCACGATGTTCGGCACCTGGCCCGCCTTCGGCGCCAGCAGGAAGAAGGCGAGGATGCAGATGATGATGCCTTGTCCGAGGCCGAAATAGAGGAAGGTGGTCTGGAAACCGCTGTCCTTGATCATGGCCTGGATCGGCGCGACGGTCAGCGCAGAGCCTGCACCGAAGCCAGCGGCCGTGATGCCCGCGGCAAGACCGCGCTTGTCCGGAAACCACTTCAAGGCGTTGCCGACGCAGGTGCCGTAGACGCCGCCGGCGCCGATGCCTGCGATGATCATGCCGAGATAGTAGCCGTTGAGCGTGGTCGCCTGCGCGTTGATGGCCCAGCCGATGGCGCAGAGCACGCCGCCGACCAGCACGACGAGGCGCGGGCCGTATTTGTCGACGAACCATCCTTCGATCGGGACGAGCCAGGTCTCGAACAGTACGAACAGCGTAAAGGCCCATTGGATCGACGCACGATCCCAGCCGAATTTCTTCTGGATGTCGGGGACGAAGAACGTCCAGCCGTATTGGTAGTTGGCGATCATCACCATCGCCGCGACACCGACTGCCAATTGCGCCCAGCGATACGTGTCGCTAACGCGCGCGGCTGTCGGGGCGGTTGCTTGCACCATGTCCGTCATAAAGCCTCCCGTGGCGCCTCTCATTTTTCTGCGAGCGCTGGAACGGCATTCTTGTATGCATTATGCCAAGCTTCAAGCGCTGGTCCGGCCACCGTGCGCAAATGCCGCAGGACCTTGCCCGGTTGCGGCTGTGACTCAGGACAGCACAAGTAGAAATGGCCCCGTCATCCGGGGCCATTCATCAAAAGTAGTATGCGAACCGATCTAAAACCGTGCCGGTGCGCGGCGGCGCGGGAGGGGGCCGGCTTAGAGGCCGAAGCGCGGCAGGTCGCCGTTGTGATTCGAGATCTTGGCGCTCGCCATCAGGAGGCGGTCGATCGTGGCCATCAGGCGGACGAACAGCGAGGAGGAGGGCGCGAGAGCGACGGAAGCGGTCTTGGACATCGGAAATCCCTTTCTTGAGACGGTCAGCAGTGCTGTCTCATTTCGAAGGGCAATCTATGTATACCAGATGCCAATGTCTATGCATGTCATTGCATAGCAGTATTTAGCTCTTCGCATTGCAGCATAATAATCGTTAAATCGGCCGATTTGAGCGGGATGTGCCCAAACCCCGCCGAAACTGAACCATTGGCCGCCGATCTCCAAAAACGGAGCCTTGGCAGCGGCGTACGGAGCCGCTAGTGGTCTGCCCCCTTCCAATCATCTGTCAGAGTGGTTCATGTCGAGCGCCTCGCCCGCCGTCTCGATCGGCATCGATTTTGGGACCAGCAACACGGTCGTAGCCCTTGCGGCGGACGACCGCCGGGTCGAGGCCATCCGCTTCGACCATGGCGGACAACGCCACAGCGTCTTCGTGTCGGCGCTGTGCTTCTGGGAGGACCGGCCGGGAGCCGGCGCCCAGGCCGAAGGCGGCCCGTGGGCGATCGAGCAGTTCCTCGAAGGCCGCCATGTCTACCGCTTTCTCCAGTCGTTCAAGACCTTCGCGGCGAGCTCCAGCTTCAATACCACCCAGGTGTTCCGGCAGCGCTACAAGTTCGAGGATATTCTGGCGGCGTTCCTGCGGACCTTGGCGCGCCATAGCGGCGACAAATTCGGCTTCGAGACGTCCACCATCACGGTCGGCCGCCCCGTCCGCTTCGCCGGCGGCAATCCCGACGAGGCGCTGGCGATGCAGCGTTACCGGGCCGCGTTCGAGCGCCTTGGCGCCGGCCATGCGCGCTATGTCTACGAACCCGTGGGCGCCGCGTTCTCCTTCGCCCGCCGGCTGGAGCGCGACGCGACCGTGCTGGTCGCGGATTTTGGCGGCGGCACCAGCGATTTCTCGGTGATGCGGTTCTCACGTGCCGGCGGCGCCTTGCGCGCCGAGCCGCTCGGCCATGCCGGCATCGGGATTGCGGGCGACACGTTCGATTACCGCATCGTCGATCACGTCGTCTCGCCGCGGCTGGGCAAGGGCTCCAGCTTCCGCTCGTTCGACAAGGTGCTGCCGATCCCCACCGGTCACTACACCAACCTCGCGCGCTGGCATCAGCTCGCGATGATGAAGAGCAACGGCGACCTGCGCGAACTCCGGGAGCTTGCGCGCACCGCGGTGAAGCCGGCTCTGCTCGAGGATTTCATTACCATCGTCGATCTCGACCTCGGCTTTTCGTTGTACCGCGCGGTCTCCGACGCCAAGGTCGCGCTGTCGGCGCAGGACCAGGTGGAGTTCCGTTTCAAAGGCGGCGGGGTGGACATCGGCTCGACCATCACACGGAAGAATTTCGAAGCCTGGATCGCCGACGATATCGCGAGGCTCGGCGCCACCGTCGATAAGGTGCTGGGCGAAGCCGGCATCACCGCGCGCGAGGTCGAGAAGGTGTTTTTGACCGGCGGCACGTCCTTCGTGCCGGCCGTTCGAAAACTGTTCGCCGAGCGGTTCGGCAACGAACGGCTGATGTCGGGCGATCAGTTCGAGTCGATCGCCTACGGCCTTGCTTTGATCGGGCACAGCCCGGACCCCGATCGCTGGACCGCAAGCGGCGGCATTGCGCCGAGGGCGGGCGCGTAGGCTCGCTGAGATGACACTTGATCGCTGGTCCCGTTCGTGAGCTGGCCATCGCACTTGGCGACCGTTTCGGCGGCCCATCCTTCGAGACGCCCGCCTTTGGCGGGCCCTCAGGATGAGGTCGGAATATGTGGCCGCAGTCTTGACGAACGCTGTTGCCGCTAGCCTCATCCTGAGGAGACCGCGGAGCGGTCGTCTCGAAGGACGAGGCGCTCGCTCCGCTTCGGTCGCTATTGCTTGATCTCAGGCTCGACGAGCTTCGCCAGATTGCGCAGCGATTCCTGCCAGCCGAGATAGCAAGCCTCCGGCGGGATGACGTCGGGGATGCCGGCCTGCGTGATATCCACCTCGGTGCCGACGGATACTTTCTTCAGAATCACGGTGACCTGGATCTCGCCCGGCAGATTGGGGTCGTCGAACCTGTCGGTGTAGCGGAGACGTTCGCCGGGGACGAGCTCGAGATATTCGCCGCCGAAGGCGTGGCTGTTGCCTGTCGTGAAGTTGCGGAACGACATCTTGAACGTGCCCCCGACCTTCGGCTCGAAATGATGGACGGTGCAGGTGAAGCCGTTCGGCGGAAGCCATTTTGCCAGCGCATCCGCCTCCAGGAAGGCGCGATAGACTTTCTCAGGGCTGGTCGTCAAAACACGGTGCAGGCGGACAGTGCTGGGCATGATCATTCTTCCTCGTAATTGCCGGGCTCGACGTCGGCGTCTATTGCCCGTTCATGTCCAAGATGACGAAGGAGATACCCCCGATCCGACAGGGCGTTTCGAATTTTTTGATGGATGACTGGCAGACTGCCGCCACGTCCTGCGGCGTCATGGTGAACGCGAGACTGTAGCCGGGGATCGTCGGATTGTTCCGTCGGCCTGCGGTGTGAAGCGCCGACGGCGAAAGCTGGCCGGCGATCACGCGCTCGACTGCATCGGTTGCACTTATTGATCGAGTCGGATCTGCGCGGTTTTGACAATGTCCTGCCAACGCGCGATCTCTTCGGTCATCCGCCGCTTGAGCGGTTCGGGGCCTCGCTGGTCCGGCGGTGGCAGGATCAAGCCTACCAGTTCGAGCCGTTTCCGCACGCCGTCATCGTCGAGCGCTGAGCGAAGCGCATCCGAGAACCGGTCGCGAATGGCGTCAGGGGCGCCTTTCGGCAGGTAGAACGCGAACCAGCTCGATGCGACAAACTGTGGAAGCCCTGCTTCCCTGGCCGTCGGTGTGTCCGGCAATTGCGGAACACGTGCGGCGGCCGAAACGGTCAGAAAATGCAGATTGTTGTCACCCAGGAAGGGAAGAACGTCGCCCAACAGTCCACAACTGAAGTCGCTGCGGCCCGCGACCAGGTCGGTCATCGCCAGCGCTGATCCTCGATATGGCACCTCCACCGGTTTGAATCCGATCACGGAGGTGAACAGCAGACAACTGATGTGGCTGATCGAACCGACACCCGCATGGCCCAAGGTGAGGTCCGGGCCACGCGCCTTGGCGATCGCGATGAACGACGCCATGCTATCTGCGGCGAGGTCGCGGCGAACGACGACGAGGATCGGCGTTTCGGCGACCAGGCCAATCGGCGTGAAATCAACCAGCGGGTCGTAACGGAGGTTCGGATACAGCGCGACCGATGCCGCATGCGTCCCGACGTGACCGCTGACGAGCGTATAACCGTCGGGCGCGCTTTTCGCGACGCGCGCTGAGCCGGTCGTGCCGCCCGCCCCGGCGACGTTCTCGACAATGATCGGCTGCCCGAGTTTTCGCGCCATGTGTTCGGACACGATCCGGCTCATCACGTCATTGGGGCCGCCAGCCGCGAACGGGACGACCAACGTGATCGGCCGTGACGGGAACGGCGACTCGGCCTGTGCCGCATTCAATAGCGTCAGCACCGCGGCTGCGACGAGGGCCGTGTGCTTGCGTTTCAGAATCATATGGCCTCACTCCGCATCGATGGCATCGCCTTGCACCGCATTGGCCGGTCGATCGGCACAGGCCGCGAGGACACGGTCGACCTCACGGCCGGACAGGCCGATGTATCGAGCCGGGTCCGCGGCCGCCTCGATCTCATGGGGCGCGATGTGGGCCGTCACGGCCGGATCTCGCGAAAGGCTCTGGGCTAGTGTCAGGCCCGAAGCGATGGCGTGCGTGCATGCCGCACCCACCATTTCGTGCGCATGATGGCGCCCGACGTGCGGAGCCAGCGCCATCATGACGGCCTCGGCGGCGATGAGCCCCTGTGTCCGCCCAAGATTGGCCTGCATCGCATCGGGTCTGACGACCAGTCCGCTGCAGAGGCGAACAGCGTTGTCCATGGCCCGGGAGACCAGCACGAATGCTTCCGGCAGCAGCAACCATTCGGCTTGCCACGGTCCCGTCGCCCGTTCGTGGTCGTGGACCGAAGCGTCGAGCATGGCGCTTGCCAGCCGGCGCAGCGACGGTCCGGTGCTGAGAATTTGCTCGCAGATGATCGGGTTGCGCTTGTGCGGCATGGTGCTGGAGGCGCCATGGCCTTGGCCGCCTGGCTCTAGCACTTCGCCGACCTCGGTCTGCGCCATCAACACGACATCGGTCGCGATCTTGCTCAGGGTCGCCGAGATCAGGCCAAGCAGGCAAACCGTCTCGGCCAAGCCGTCGCGTGCGGCATGCCATGCCACCAGGGGCTCGCCGAGTCCGAGTTCGCGGGCCAGTGCAGCGCGGACGCTGTCGCCATCGTCGCCGAGCGATGCGAAAGTGCCGACCGCACCGCCGAATTGGACCTGAAGGACTCTTGGTTTGAGTTCGGCGAGACGTTGCCTGTGGCGCAGCAGGCCCGACAGCCAGACGGAAACCTTGAACCCGAAGGTGATCGGGATCGCGTGTTGTAGCTTGGTCCTGCCGACCATGGGCGTATCGCGATGGGTACGCGCCAGATCCGCAAGCGTCGATATCAGGCGCTCCAGATCGCGGTGGATGAGCTCGAGCGCGTCGCGTATCTGCATCACGAGCGCGGTGTCCATGATGTCCTGACTCGTGGCGCCCCAATGGACGAATTCGCCATGGGGTTCGCCGGTGAGCCGGATCAACTGCTCAACCAGATTCACGACCGGCAAGCCGGCGCGCAAAGTGCCCGCGGCCAATTCATTGAGATCGAGTAGTTCAGTCCGCGCAGCGGAGGCGATCGCAGCAGCAGCCTCGGCAGGGATCACGCCGAGCTGCCCTTGAACCTTCGCCAGCGCGACCTCGACCAGAAGCATGGACTCAAGTGAATTGCGCTCACTGAAAATAGCGCGCATCGGGGCGGTGCTGAAGATATCGGCGAGGTGACGGCTGCTGAAGACCGTTCCGGGCTCGAAACTCAGCATGGCCGTGTCGCGATCATGGATGATCGAACGCGCGCGCGTTCAAACCAGCCGGCAAACCTCAATCCGAGCTCATGAATGGCGACTCTTACCTTGCGGGCGTAAGGCGACGTCTGATTAAAAAATAGCCGCATCGGTCGGTATCGGTCCCTCCGTCGTCGCGCTCCATTGCGCGCCGTACGGCTTGGCATCGATCAAGCCTAGGTTACCCCCTCGTTTTGCAAAAATGCATTATTGCGATACATGCGTTCTGAATTGGAGAACGCCGTCGAGCGCCCCCAAATACTCTGAATTCGGATATCGCGGCGTGGGTTGCAGATCGTCGCCGAGAAAATCAGAGCCGCTACGAACGCTTCATCGGACGCAATCTGGTATCGCTGCGGTGGAGCCGACGCATGTGGCGCTCGGCAGCCCTCCCAGAGCAGCTGGCGGCGAACGATCAGTGCTCGGCAGCGTGGCGTCATGGCCGTAGCGCCGGGCTCCCGAGGCGTTAAATTCGGTCAAGCCTTGCAAATGGAGAGGATTAGGTATACGTTGAGGCTGTTCGTTCAGCCGCTGTGCCTTGTTGAATGTGCCCGCGGGCTCCTTTTCCATAGACATCGACGAATAGAATTTGTTCTGCGTGACGATCACGCGGAACCTGCGCGTATGCGCTTTGGAGAAGAAAATGACGACAGGTACTGTGAAGTGGTTTAACGGCCAGAAGGGCTTTGGATTCATTCAGCCGAACGACGGCGGCAACGATGTGTTCGTTCACATCAGCGCGGTCGAGCGGGCTGGTCTTGCAGGTCTCGCTGAAGGCCAAAAGGTCAACTTCGAGCTCAAGACCGACAAGATGCGGGGCAAGGTCAGCGCTGAGAATCTCTCGCTGGCCTAAAGCCTTGGTGCCGTTTCACGGATGTACTGAAACGGCCATGCCACCCGCTCGATCCCAGGATTGAGCGGGTTTTTGTCCGTTGCAGAGCAGGGTGAATAATGAGCGCCAAGAGACCGGCCGAACCGTCACCCGAAAGCATCGCGCGTTCTAACCGTCAGCGTTTGGCCGCTGAGGAGGGCGCCCGGGCGATGGTGGATGTTGGAAAGCAAGCCGTCGATGTTCGCAAGAACATGGCGCGGCTTCGAGAGCTGCGCGAAGCCAAGGAAGCGGCAGACGCCGCCCTTCAGGCATCCTTGCCTCCGGTCACCCCGACGAAGCGCAAGAAGAAGGTGACGCCATAGCCGCCTTCCATTGCGCCGACGACAACTCGGAGAGGGCCGATCACATGCCAAAGAGTGCGGGTCGTGCCTAGAATCAAGTTGGATGGCGGTGGCACCATCACCTTCTTTCTCGCGCTTGGCGCGGGACGACAGATGTGCCGTCTTGCGACGACCTTCCTGACGCAGAAGCAGGCTTTCAGTTATCTTCGCAAGAATCGGACCGAGTTCGAGCGCATGGCGCGGGCGCAGCTCGCTTCTGGTGCAGTCGAAGACGGAATCGTCGTGCTCTCGATGCTGTAGGGACGGGCGCGGATTTCGGCGCCGCGCCCTAAGGGCAATCCGCGGTCGCAGTCTGGGACCGACGCTCTTATTCGGAGCCGCTTCCCGGCTTCGCCTCCCGGGCCAATCGCTCCGCTTTCAGCCGTTCGCGATTCTCGTTGAAGGAGTTCTGGTCCTTCGCATAGTCATTGATCGGCTTCTGCGTTGTCGCCGGCTTGAACGCCTTGTTGGCTTCACGCTTGGCGCGATCAGAGGATTGATCTTTCGACATTTGAGCTCTCAAATTTGATCAACGAGCGTGGTCCTGGCGAGCGCCGGATGCGACACCGCCCGTGCCTGAACTGAAGGGCCGACTTGCCACCCTCGGAAGCGAAGGCAACCAGTTCTTCTGCGTGGGGCAGGTTCTTTGCGAGGCGTGCTGCACTCGCTGTGGAGATGGCATGCTGACATTTCGGGCATGCTCGCATTCCCGGGAGCACGCCGGTCGAGGGAGTAACGGCCGGCCACCGCATCTGTTCCTCACGAACCAATCTTTAATCCAGCCTTGGCGGCGCGGCAAGCGCGCCGATCGTGCGATGCAGCCTTTGCGCGGCAACAAAAAGGCCGCCGAAGCCGGCGGCCTTTCGCGTCGTGAGATAAGCCCGCTTACTCGGCGGCCTGCTTTTGCGGCGGATCGAGCGCGCCGGACTTGTGGATATCGGCGACCTGATGGTCCGAGAAGCCAAGCACGGTGCGCAGGATCTCGTCGGTGTGCTCGCCGAGCAGCGGGGAGCGCTCCACCTCGCTCGGGGAGTCCGACAGCTTGATCGGGTTGCCGACCGAGATGTACTTGCCGCGGGTGGGGTGGTCGACCTCGACCACGGTGCCGGTCGCACGCAGCGACTGGTCCTCGGCGATCTCCTTCATCGACAGGATCGGTCCGCAGGGGATGTCGTCCTTGTTGAGGATTTCCATCGCCTCGAACTTCGTCTTCGTCATCGTCCACTGTTCGATACGGCCGAAAATCTCGTTCAGGCGCGGCAGGCGGACGGCCGGCTTGGCGTAGTTCGGATCGGTCTTCCAGGAGGGCTCACCGATCACGTCGCAGATCTTCTCCCAGACCGGGGCCTGCGTGATGAAGTAGATGTAGGCGTTCGGATCGGTCTCCCAGCCCTTGCACTTCAGGATGCGGCCGGGCTGGCCGCCGCCGGAATCGTTGCCGGCACGCGGCACGGCATCGCCGAACGGAATGCCCTCGCCGAACTGGCTGTATTCCTTGAGCGGTCCATGGGCGAGGCGCTGCTGGTCGCGCAGCTTGACGCGCGCCAGGTTGAGCACGCCGTCCTGCATCGCGGCCGTCACCTTCTGGCCCTTGCCGGAATGGGTGCGCTGATAGAGTGCGGTGACGATGCCGAGCGCCAGATGCAGACCGGTGCCGCTGTCGCCGATCTGCGCGCCGGTCACCAGCGGCAGGCCGTCGCGGAAGCCGGTGGTGGAGGCGGCGCCGCCGGTGCACTGCGCGACGTTCTCATAGACCTTGCAGTCTTCATACGGTCCGGGACCAAAGCCCTTGATCGAGGCGACGATCATCTTCGGGTTGATCGCCTGGATCTTCTCCCAGGGGAAGCCCATGCGGTCGAGCACGCCGGGACCGAAGTTCTCGACCAGCACGTCGCATTTCTTGATGAGCTCGGTGAGGACTTCCTTGCCCTTGGGGTTCTTGGTGTCGAGCGTGATCGAACGCTTGTTGTGGTTGAGCATGGTGAAATACAGGCTGTCCACGTTCGGGATGTCCTGCAGCTGGCCGCGGGTGATGTCACCCACGCCCGGGCGCTCCACCTTGATCACGTCGGCGCCGAACCAAGCGAGCAACTGCGTGCAGGTCGGCCCGGACTGGACGTGGGTGAAGTCGAGAATGCGAACGCCCTCGAGCGCTTTTGTCATCGTGTTGCTCCGTACTCTGATCTACCCCTGCACCCGCAGGGACCTTATGGGTTGAAGGGGAGTGCTTACTTCTTCTTCTGCAGAACGCTCTGCGGATTGAGGTTGCCGATGCGGCCGCTCTCGGATCCGGCAGCCGGATCGATCACGGCGTTGATGAGCGTCGGCTTGCCCGAGGCCATCGCTTCGTTGACGGCGCGCTTGAGCTCGTCCGGCGAGGTTGCGTTGATGCCGACGCCGCCGAAAGCTTCCATCATCTTGTCGTAGCGGGCGCCCTTGACGAACACCGTCGTCGCCGGATCGGCGTTGACGCTGTTGACGTCGGTGCCGCGATAGATGCCGTCATTGTTGAAGATCACGACGCAGATCGGCAGATTGTAGCGGCAGATGGTCTCCACCTCCATGCCGGAGAAGCCGAAGGCCGAGTCGCCTTCGACCGCGAGCACGGGATGGCCGGTCTCGAGAGCCGCCGCGATCGCCTGGCCCATGCCGATGCCCATCACGCCCCAGGTGCCGACGTCGAGACGCTTGCGTGGGCGATACATGTCGATGACGCCGCGGGCGAGGTCGAGCGTGTTGGCGCCCTCGTTGACGAGGATCGCCTCGGGATGATCCTTGATGACGTTCTTCAGCACGCCGAGCGCGCCGTGATAGTCCATCGGCGATTTGTTGTTCATGAGCTTCGGCGCCATCTTGGCGACGTTCTCTTCGCGCTTGGTCGCAATCGCCTTGGTCCATTCGGCCGGCGGGGCGGTCCAGCCCGAAGCCATGGCCTGGTTGAAGGCGGAGACGACCGAGCCGATGTCGCCGACGACGGGCGCGACGATCTCGACGTTGGAGTCCATCTCGCGCGGTTCGATGTCGACCTGGATGAACTTCTTGGGCGCTTCGCCCCAGTTCTTGCCCTTGCCGTGCGAGAGCAGCCAGTTCAGCCGGGCGCCGATCAGCAGCACGACGTCGGATTCCTTCAGCACCGTCGAGCGGGCGGCGCCTGCGCACTGCGGATGGGTGTCGGAGAGGAGGCCCTTGGCCATGCTCATCGGCAGGAAGGGGATGCCGCTCTTCTCGACGAAGGTTTTGATCTCCTCGTCGGCCTGCGCGTAGGCCGCGCCCTTGCCGAGGATGATGAGCGGACGTTTTGCGCTCTTCAAGACATCAAGCGCGCGCTTGATCGAAGCGGGCGAGGGGATCTGCGCGGGAGCCGCGTCGATCACCTTGACCAGCGACTTCTGGCCGGCATCGGCGTTCATCACCTGGCCGAACAGCTTTGCCGGCAGGTCGAGATAGACGCCGCCCGGACGGCCGGAGACGGCGGCACGGATGGCGCGGGCAAGCCCGATGCCGATGTCCTGGGCGTGCAGCACGCGATAGGCCGCCTTGCACAGCGGCTTGGCGATCGCGAGCTGGTCCATCTCTTCGTAGTCGCCCTGCTGGAGGTCGACGATCTCGCGCTCGGAGGAGCCCGAGATCAGGATCATCGGGTAGCAGTTGGTGGTGGCGTGCGCGAGCGCGGTGAGACCGTTGAGGAAGCCGGGCGCGGAGACGGTGAGGCAGATGCCGGGCTTCTTGGTGAGGTAGCCGGCGATGCCCGCCGCATAGCCGGCGTTCTGCTCGTGGCGGAACGAAATCATGCGAATACCGGCCGCCTGCGCCATGCGGCCCAAATCCGTGATCGGAATGCCCGGCACATTATAGATGGTATTGATGCCGTTCAGCTTGAGCGCGTCGATGACGAGATGAAAACCATCCGTCAGTTCCTGCTCGGTGCCCGGTGCTTCGGACTTGGTCGCGGTATTCAGCATGGGCCTTGTCTCCCTGGTCTCAAGATGCCGCTTCAGGCTTTTGGGGGCGATGCCTCGCCCTTCTGGTGAACGTTGCTGGCTAGAAGAGTTCCTGACCGTGCGCTTCGACGTAAGCGGCAAGGCCAAGGGTGTGATCGCGGGCGCGCTTCTCGGCGAGCTCGGTATCGCGCGCCTCAAGGGCTTCGATCATGCCGAGATGCTCGGGCAGCGACGTCGCGGTGCGGTCCTTGCGTCCGATGGTCAATTGCCGATATCCGCGCACGTGCAGCAGCAGGTCGTTGGTGAGATCGACCAGCACCGGTGATTCCGACAGCGAGATCAGCGCCTGGTGGAAGGCGATGTTGGCGCGCGAATATTCCTCGACGTGATCCTCGGGCAGGCGATCCTTGCCGAATTCCTTGAAGTAGTCGCGCAGCGCCGTGATGTCTTTCTTGCGCGCCGTGGCGGTGATGAGGCGGGCCGCCATGCTCTCCAGCGCCGCCCAGGCGCGGATCATGTCGACGATCTCGCTCTTGGTCCTCCGCACCACCATGATGCCGCGGCGCGGAACCGTCTTCACGAAACCGTCCTGCTCGAGCATCGCGATGGCTTCGCGGATCGGCGTGCGGCTCACGCCCAGGCGCTCGGACAACGCGCGCTCGTCGAGCATCACCGGCTCGGGCGTCGAGTAGATGTCCATCTTGAGGATGGCTTCCTTCAAGGCGTCATACGCCTTGTTCTTGAAGCTACTCTCCGGGGCAATACGAACGATTGCGATATCTGCCTCGGCCATGTTCGGCAACGCCTTGGTTGGTTTCCGCAGTGACACGACGAATCTCCTCCAGTGGGAGTCGTCTTTTACAGGATTATTAACGGGAAAGTTTTTGGCATACCAAATACCAGAATGTCAAGCTGCCTATTTTTTGCAGCGTTCTAAGGTGCGCTGCAGCTTGACAAGTTGGCTTCTGGCATACCAAATGCCATCGCCAGCCATTTTTGATCCAAGCCGGCGGAGTAACCTCGGCTTTATGCCACTCCGTTCCGCGACATGGAACAGAGCGCGGCGAATGGAAAGCATCACGGGCAGCCGCCACACGCGCGCGCTTTGAGAAACGCAAGAACCAAGGTCGAGGGAGAGCCACATGTCCAATTCCAAAGATGCCGTCCGCAAGGTGCTTGACCAGGTCAAGGCGGACAAGCGCACCAGCCTGACAGCGCCGGAAGGCAAGCTGGTCTGCGACGCCTACGGCATTCCAGTGCCGAAGGAGGGTGTGGCGAAGTCGGCCGGCGAGGCCGGCAAGATGGCCGCCTCGATGGGTTTCCCGGTGGTGATGAAGATCGTCTCCCCGGACATTCTCCACAAGACCGAAGCCGGCGGCGTCATCGTCGGGCTCAAGACGGCCGAAGACGCCGAGAAGGCTTACGAGACGATCCTATCCAACGCCAGGAAGTACAAGTCCGATGCCAAGATCGAGGGTGTCCAGGTGCAGCAGATGCTGGCCGGCGGCACCGAAGTGATCGTCGGCTCGATCACCGACGCCTCGTTCGGCAAGCTGGTGGCCTTCGGCCTCGGCGGCGTGCTGGTCGAAGTCCTGAAGGACATCACCTTCCGCCTCGCGCCCGCGACCAAGCAAGACGCACTGTCGATGCTCGACGGCATCCAGGCGCATGAAATTTTGAAGGGCGTTCGAGGCGGCGAGCCGGTGAACCGCACCGCGCTTGCGGATGTCATCGTCAAGGTCTCGCAGCTCGTCACCGATTTCCCTGAGATCGTCGAGCTCGATCTCAACCCGGTGTTCGCGATGGCCAAGGACGCGATCGCGGCCGACGTCCGCATCGTCGTCGACTTCGCTTACGTGCCCAAGCCGAAGCCGCGCCCGACCGAAGAGATCCTCGCGGCCATGAGCCGCATCATGCAGCCGAAGGCGGTTGCCGTGGTCGGCGCTTCGGCCGAAGACGGCAAGATCGGCAACTCCGTGATGAAGAACCTCATCAATGGCGGCTACAAGGGCGACATCTACCCGATCCATCCCAAGGCCGCCGAGATCCTCGGCTACAAGGCCTATAAGAGCGTCAAGGACGTGCCCGGCGTAATCGACACCGCGGTGTTCGCAATTCCCGCGAAGTTCGTGGCCGCGGCGCTGACCGAATGCGGCGAGAAGAAAATTCCCGGCGCGGTGCTGATCCCGTCGGGCTTCGCGGAAGCCGGCGCGCCGGAGCTCCAGGCCGAGATCGTCGAAGTCGGCAAGAAGTACGACATCCGCCTGATGGGACCGAACATCTACGGCTTCTATTATACGCCTGCCAATCTCTGCGCGACCTTCTGCACCGCCTATGACGTCAAGGGCCACGCGGCGCTGTCCTCGCAGTCGGGCGGCATCGGCATGGCCATCATCGGCTTCTCCCGTTCGGCCAAGATGGGCGTGTCGGCGATCGTCGGCCTCGGCAACAAGTCCGACATCGACGAGGACGATCTGCTCGCCTTCTTCGAGCAGGATCCGAACACGAACCTGATCGCGCAGCACTGCGAAGACCTCAAGGACGGCCGTGCCTTTGCGGAAGCGGCGAAGCGCGTTTCCAAGAAAAAGCCGGTCATCGTGCTCAAGGCCGGCCGCACCTCGGCCGGTGCGAAGGCGGCCTCGTCGCACACCGGCGCGCTCGCCGGTAACGACAAGATCTACGAGGACGTCCTGGCGCAGTCCGGCGTGATCCGCGCCCGTAGCTTGCGGCAGCTGCTCGAGTTCGCGCGCGGCGTGCCGGTGCTGCCGACGCCGAAGGGCGAGAACGTGCTGATCATCACCGGTGCGGGCGGCTCGGGCGTGCTGCTGTCGGACTCCTGCGTCGACAATGGCCTGTCGCTGATGGCGATGCCGGCGGATCTGGATGCGGCCTTCCGCAAGTTCATTCCCCCGTTTGGCGCGGCCGGAAATCCCGTGGACATCACCGGTGGCGAGCCGCCGATCACCTACGTCAACACCGTGAAGCTCGGCCTGACGGACGAGCGCATCCATTCGCTGATCCTCGGCTACTGGCACACCATCGTCACGCCGCCGATGGTGTTCGCCCGCAACATGGTCGAGGTGAAGAAGGAGATGGAGGCCAAGGGCTTCGTGAAGCCGATCGTCGCCTCCCTTGCCGGCGACGTCGAGGTCGAGGAGGCCGCCGAGTATCTCTACCAGAACGGCATCCCGGCCTATGCCTATTCGACCGAGCTGCCGGTCGAGGTCCTCGGTGCCAAGTACAAATGGGCGCGCGGGGCAGGGCTGCTCTGAGCTACTACTTCACCTCTCCCCGCGCTTGCCCGCTGAAGGCTTGGCGAAGGCGGATGCGGGGAGAGGTGAGAACAGTCAGGTCGCGATGGGCAAGAACGTGATCCGGCGTAAATCTCTTGAGCCTCGATCGCCATCGGACGCCGATCACGACGCGCGTGACGGCGGCGTGCAGTCGGTCGACCGCGCATTGTCGATTCTCGAAACATTGTCCGAGGATGACGAGGGCTATCGCCTCAGCGATCTCGCCGTCCGCACCGGGCTCTCCGCCTCGACCGTGCACCGCCTGCTGGCGACGCTGGAAAGCCGCCGCTTCGTGCAGTTCGACCGCGCCGAATCCAAATGGCATGTCGGCGTGCGCAGCTTCACGGTGGGCGCGAGCTTTGCGCGGCGGCGCAATTTCAGCGCCCAGGCCATCCCCTACTTGCGCAAGCTGCGCGATCTTACCCGCGAGACCGCCAATCTTGCCATGGTCGACGACGAGTTCATCATCGTGCTGACCCGCATGGAGAGCCGCGAGATCATGCGCTCGCTGACCCAGGTCGGCGGCCGCGTCCCCATGGTGACGTCGGGCGTCGGCAAGGCGGTGCTCGCGACCTATTCCGACGAGGACGTCGGCGCCGTCATCCGCCATCACGGCATGCCACGCCTGACCGAGAAATCCATCGTGCGACCGAGCGACCTGTTCAAGGAGCTCGAGAAGATCCGCAAGCAGGGTTTTGCGGTGGATGATGAAGAGGCTGAGATGGGCCTGCGCTGCGTCGCAGCCGTGGTCTTCAACGCACTTGGCGAGCCGTTGGCGGCGATCTCCGTCTCCGGCTTGACCAGCCGCGTCACCGACGCGCGGCTGCCGGAGATCGGCCGCGTGGTGCGCGAGGTCGCGGCGGAACTGACGGCTGCGCTCGGTGGTGTGACCCCGATCGTGAAGCCGGCCTGAGCCGGGTTCGCGGTCCGTCGTGGGTCGTTGAAGAAATCAGCTCTGGCGGCAATAGCCCCGACATCGGTATATCCGTCCACCGTTGTCGCGTCCTTTTGGGAAAAGTCATGCCGTCAGAGCTCCGTTCGCCCCGTCTCGCTGTCCTGATCGATGCCGACAATGCCTCGGCAAAGATCGCCGATGGACTGTTCGAGGAGATTGCCAAGATCGGCGAGGCCAGCGTTCGCCGCATCTACGGCGACTTCTCTAATGCCAGGTCGAGGGGCTGGGCCGACATCCTGTCCAAACACGCCATCATCCCCCAGCAACAGTTCGCCTACACGACGGGAAAGAATGCCTCCGACATCACCCTGGTCATCGACGCGATGGACCTGCTTCACAGCGGCCGGTTCGACGGTTTTTGCCTGGTGTCGTCGGACAGCGATTTTACCCGTCTGGCCGCCCGGATCCGGGAGCAGGGTATCGATGTCTTTGGGTTCGGCGAACAGAAGACGCCGGAGAGCTTCCGGCAGGCCTGCCGAAGGTTCGTCTACACGGAGAACCTGCTTCCCGCCCCGGCGAACACCCAGGACGCCGCCTCGCGATCGACCTCGCTTCAGCCGCTCGATGCCGCGACCCCCATCATCAAGAAGGTCATCACCCAGATGGAGAGCGAGGACGGCTGGGTGACGCTCGGGGAGGTCGGTCGCCAGCTCGCGAATCTCGCGTCCGATTTCGATCCGAGAACGTTCGGCTTCCGCAAACTGAGTGACCTCGTGCGCAAGACGAATGCGTTCGAGATCGACGAGCAGAACGGGAGGTCGATGCGGATTCGGGTCAAGGCCGCTGCCGCAGCGGCCCCGAGACGACGGAACTCGCGCAGACCCGCGAGATCAGGGGCGGCAGGCGCTTCGCCGCCTAAGGCGTAAGCAGGACGTGCCGTTATATTTGAGCTTGCCCGGTCGGGCGCAGGGCGTAACCATCGCAGGGCCATAACACCACGCGAGGGGTCCGATGACCAGACTTACCCGCTTCGCCGTCGCACCGCTGCATTCGATGACCCGGCGTCTCGCCGACGTGGCCTCGGCGCGTGTCGCGCCGGATATCGTCGTCACGGGCGCGCGCGTGCTCTCGACCTATTCGGAGCGTATCCATGCGAGCCGCGAAATCTGGATCACCGGCGGCCGCATTGCGGCGGTGAAGCCGGCCGGTGCTGCGAAGAAAGTCTTCGGCGACGTGCCGGTTTACGATGCCGCCGGCGGCATCGTCGCGCCGGGGCTGGTCGATCCGCACATCCATATTGAATCTTCGATGGTGACGGCCTGCGCCTATGCCGAAGCGGCTCTGCTCAACGGCACCACCACGATCTTCTGCGACAGCCACGAGATCGGCAACGTGATGGACGTCGCTGGCGTCGAGGCGATGCTGGAGGACGCGCGCGAGGCGCCGTTGTCGATTTTTTTGACCGTGCCAAGCACGGTGCCGGCCACCTCAGCCGCACTCGAGACCGCGGGTGGCGATCTGACGCCCGATAAGATCGCCGGCCTGTTCGACCGTTGGCCCGAAGCCGTCGCGCTCGGCGAGAAGATGGATTTTGTGCCTGTCACCATGGGCGACGAGCGCAGCCACGCCATTCTGGCCGCCGCCCTGAAGCGCGGGCGGCCGGTATCCGGTCACGTCTACGGCCGCGAATTCGTTGCGGCCTATGCGGCGAGCGGTGTCACCGACACCCATGAGGCGATCGATCGCGACATCGCCGACGATTTGCTCGATGCCGGCGTCTGGGTGTTCTTGCGAGGGGGACCGCCGACCACGCCCTGGCACTCGCTGCCGCAGGCGATCCGGACCATCACCGAACTCGGCGCTTCGCACAAGCGCACGGCCGTGTGCACCGACGACCGCGACGCCGATGATCTCTTGCTGTTCGGCCTCGACTGGGTGGTGCGGGAGGCGGTGAAGGCGGGCATGTCGCCCGAGCAGGCCTGGTCGATGGGCTCGCTGCATGGCGCGACGCGGTTCAACATGGACAGCGATATCGGCGGGCTCGGCGGCGGGCGCCGCGCCGATCTGGTGCTGATGGATGACGATCTGAAGCCGCAATGCACCTGGTATGGCGGCGAGCTCGTGGTCGAGAACCGCAAGATCACGCCGAAGCTCGATCAGGCGCTGTCGCAGCGCTATCAATACCCGAAGGCGGCCTACGCGACCGTGAAGCTGCCGGAGAAGCTGAAGCTGACGCCGGAACCGCCGGTGAAGGCCTGCACCGTCAACGCCATCAAGACCGCGTTGCCCGGCATCACGCTGATCCATGAGAAGATCGCGATCGAGCCGGCCAAGGATTGGCCGACGCTGTTTGCGCGCTACGGCCTGTGCTTCGTCACGGTGGTCGAGCGTCACGGCAAATCCGCCGGCAACGTCGCCTACGGCCTGTTGAAGGACTTTGGCCTCAAGCGCGGCGCGGTCGCCTCCAGCGTCGGGCACGACAGCCACAACATCGTCGTTGCCGGCACCAACGAGGCCGACATGCAGGTCGCGGTGGCCGCCATCAAGGAGCAACAGGGCGCCGTCTGCCTCGTCGCCGAGGGCAAGGTGAGGGCGCTGGTGCCGCTGCCGATCGCTGGGCTCTTGTCCGACAAGCGCGTCACGGAGGTGGCGGAAGAGGTCAAGGTGCTGAAGAAGGAATGGGCGGAAGCCGGCTGCACCATCCCCTACATGGGCTTCAATCTGATTCCTCTATCGGTCATTCCGGAAATTCGTATCACCGACAAGGGCCTCGTGCTGGTGCCGCAGATGCAGCTGGCGCCGCTGTTCGAGTGATCGCTTTCACGCATATCTCGATCTAACCGATTGAGACCGCCGCGATTTTTCCGCGGCTGCCGCATCGTGGAAAATAAAATCGATATCGTTGAGTGCGGGGCTTGCACGCCTGATGATCTCGCTCGCTGACTCAACTCAAGCGAGGTCCGATATGGCGAAGATGCGAGCGATCGATGCGGCCGTCCGAATTCTGGAGAAGGAAGGCATCTCGACTGCCTTCGGCGTTCCCGGGGCCGCGATCAATCCGCTTTACTCGGCGCTGAAGAAGCGCGGCTCGATCCGCCATATCCTGGCGCGCCATGTCGAGGGTGCCTCGCACATGGCCGAGGGCTATACTCGGGCCAAGGCGGGCAACATCGGCGTCTGCATCGGAACCTCGGGGCCGGCGGGCACCGACATGATCACCGGGCTCTATTCGGCGATCGCCGATTCCATCCCGATCCTCTGTATCACCGGGCAGGCGCCGCGCGCGCGGCTCTACAAGGAAGATTTCCAGGCCGTCGACATCGAATCGATCGCAAAGCCCGTGACCAAATGGGCGGTGACGGTGCGCGAGCCCGCGCTGGTGCCGCGCGTGTTCAGCCAGGCGTTTCATGTGATGCGCTCAGGGAGGCCGGGACCGGTGCTGATCGACATACCGCTCGACGTGCAGCTCGCCGAGATCGAGTTCGACGACGAGACCTATGAGCCGCTGCCGGTCTACAAGCCTACCGCCACGCGCAAGCAAGTCGAGAAAGCGCTGGAGATGCTCAATGCGGCTGAACGGCCGCTGATCGTGGCAGGCGGCGGCGTGATCAATGCCGACGCCTCGGATTTGCTGGTGGAATTCGCCGAGATCGCCAACGTGCCGGTCGTGCCGACGCTGATGGGATGGGGCGCAATCCCCGACGACCACGTGCTGATGGCCGGCATGGTCGGTCTTCAGACCAGCCACCGCTACGGCAATGCCACCATGCTCGAATCCGATTTCGTGCTCGGCATGGGCAATCGCTGGGCAAATCGCCACACCGGCTCGGTCGAGACCTACACCAAGGGTCGCACCTTCGTGCATGTCGACATCGAACCGACCCAGATCGGACGCGTGTTCAATCCCGATCTCGGCATCGTCTCGGACGCGAAGGCCGCGCTCGAACTGTTCGTCACCGTCGCCAGGGAATGGCGCCGGTCAGGCAGGTTGCGCGAGCGCCAGGCGTGGCCCGCTTCCTGCCGCGACCGGAAGAAGACCATGTTGCGCAAGAGCCATTTCGACAATGTCCCGATCAAGCCGCAGCGCGTCTACGAGGAGATGACCAAGGCCTTTGGCCGCGACACCTGCTACGTTTCCGTGATCGGCCTGTCGCAGATCGCCGGCGCGCAGTTCCTGGGCGTCTACAAGCCGCGCAACTGGATCAATGCCGGGCAGGCGGGACCGCTCGGCTGGACGCTACCCGCGGCGCTCGGCGTGCGCGCGGCGTGTCCGGATCGCGACATCGTCGCGCTCTCCGGTGACTACGACTTCCAGTTCCTGATTGAAGAGCTCGCGGTCGGGGCGCAATTCAATCTGCCCTACATCCATGTCGTCGTGAACAATTCCTATCTCGGGCTGATCCGCCAGGCCCAGCGTGGATTCGACATGGACTATCACGTCCAGCTCTCGTTCGAGAACATCAATGCGCCGGAGCTCGGCGGCTACGGCGTCGAACATGTCGCCGTGGCCGAGGGGCTCGGCTGCAAGGCGATCCGTGTCACCGATCCCAAGGATTCGCAGGCTGCGTTCGCGACCGCGCGCGAATGGATGGCGAAGTACCGCGTGCCTGTCGTAGTCGAGTTCATCCTCGAACGCGTCACCAACATCGCGATGGGCACGGAAATCGACAACATCGTCGAATTCGAGGAGGTGCTGGATCTGCCGCTCGACGAGGTCGCGACCGCGCGGCCCGGCGTGCTGCAGCCGGCGGAATAGGGAACAGCATCATGCCGAAATTCGCCGCAAACCTCACCATGCTTTTCAACGAAATGCCGTTCGTGGACCGCTTCGCCGCAGCCAAAGCGGCGGGCTTTTCCGGGGTCGAGTACCTCTTCCCCTATGAATTCGACAAGGCGCAGTTGCGCGAGCAGCTCGACAGCCATGGGCTGACGCAGGTGCTGCACAATCTGCCGGCCGGCAATTGGGCGGCAGGCGAGCGCGGCATCGCGATCATGCCTGATCGTACCAGCGAGTTCAGGGACGGCGTGTTTCGCGCCATCGACTATGCCAAAGCGCTCGATTGCGAGCAGCTCAACTGTCTCGTCGGCATCGCGCCTGTCGATGCCGACCCGCGCGAGCTCAACGAAACGCTGGTCGGGAATCTGCGCTTTGCGGCTTCGACCCTGGCGCGCGAGAACATCAAGCTTCTGGTCGAGCCGATTAACACGCTCGACATTCCCGGCTTCTTCCTCAACGGCACCGAGCAGGCCGTGCAGCTGATCTCCGAGGTGCGCTCCAACAATCTGTTCATCCAGTACGACATCTATCACATGCAGATCATGGAGGGCGATCTCGCACGTACCATGCAGGAATATCTGCCGCAGATCGCGCATATCCAGCTCGCCGACAATCCTGGCCGCAACGAGCCCGGCACCGGCGAGATCAACTATCCCTTCCTGTTCCGCCATCTCGACGCGATCGGCTATCGCGGCTGGATCGGTTGCGAATACAAGCCGCGCACCACGACGCTGGAAGGCCTGTCCTGGCACGCCGCGCAGACTTTCGAGACCTGAGGAAACGCTGACATGATCGACATCGGCTTTATCGGACTTGGCACCATGGGACGGCCGATGGCCGGCCATCTTCTGGCCGCAGGCCATCGCGTTCTCCTGCACGATGTCGGGCCGGTCGCACCCGAGCTGATCGCCGCCGGCGGCGTTGACTGCAAGTCAAGCAAGGAGGTCGCGGAGGAGGCGGATGCGATCATCATCATGGTTCCGGATACCCCGCATGTGGAGGCCGTGCTGTTCGGCAAGGACGGCGTAGCGGGCGGCATTTGCAAGGGCAAGATCGTGGTCGACATGAGCTCGATCTCGCCGCTGGCGACCAAGGAGTTCGCGAAGAAGATCGAGGCGCTCGGCGCGGATTATCTCGACGCCCCGGTGTCAGGCGGGGAGGTCGGTGCCAAGGCGGCAAGCCTCACCATCATGGTCGGTGGGCCCGAACGCGCCTTCAACACCATGAAGCCGATCTTCGACCGGATGGGAAAGAACGTCACCCGGGTCGGCGCCAATGGCGATGGCCAGACGACGAAGGTCGCCAACCAGATCATCGTCGCGTTGACGATCGAAGCGGTCAGCGAAGCGCTGCTGTTCGCGTCGAAAGCCGGTGCGGATCCGGCGCTGGTGCGGCAGGCCCTGATGGGCGGCTTTGCGTCGTCGCGGATTCTGGAGGTGCATGGCGAGCGCATGATGAAGCGCAATTTCGATCCAGGCTTCCGCATCGAGCTGCACCAGAAGGATCTCAACCTCGCGCTTGAAGGCGCCCGCGCGCTCGGCCTGTCGCTGCCGAGCACGGCAGTGGCGCAGCAATTGTTCTCGTCTTGCACCGCGCATGGTGGCAAGGGCTGGGATCACTCGGCGATGGTGCGGGCGCTGGAACTGATGGCGGGGCACGAGATCGCCGCGGCCTGAACTGTTACCGGGTAACAGTCTCCAGTTTTGGTGCAGTCTAGATCGGGCGGGGAACCGGAACAATGATCCGGCCCGGCGGTTGAAGGCGCACAACAATCACTGGAGACATAAGCACATGAAAACCCGTCTTGCGATTTCGTTGGCTGCCGCGTCGCTGCTGGCGTCGAGTGCGGCCTTTGCTCAGTCGACGACCGAAGAGGGCGCCAGGAACGGCGCACGCGCAGGCGGCGACATCGGCGGCCCGGTTGGAGCGATGGTCGGTGGTACCGTCGGTGCGGCGGTCGGCGCTGGTCTGGAAATCCCGAATGCGATCCTCGGCGGAATTCCGCGCGATGATTCCGTCGTGGTTCACGAGCGCGTCGTGGTCGGCGAGCCCCTGCCGCCGACCGTGGTGCTGCGGCCCGTGCCGAACTACACCGAATATCGCTATGCAGTCGTGAACGATCGCCGCGTGATCGTGGAGCCGCGCACCCGCCGCGTCGTCAAGATCATCGACTGATCGATCTGAGCGTGAGCTTTGAAGAGACGGGCCCTGCGGAGCGTCACTCCGCGGGGCCCTGACTCGTTAGGGCCGAATTTGCACGAAACCGCGTCATGGCCCAATCGGCGATGGCCGCCAGCGCGAAGCCGACGCAGGTGGTGCCAGCATCGACCAGAAAGTCCTCCAGCCGCGCATGCCGTCCCGGTGCCCAGAATTGCATCAGTTCGAGCAGCCCGATCAGCACCACCGCGATGGCCGTGGCCGACAGGCGGCGGCGCGGATAGGCGAGGCCGAAGGCTAGTCCCACCAGGACGAAGGCAAGGGCATGTTCGCCGTCCTGGCCGAGGTCGGAATGGGGCCGCAGGCCGGGCGGGCCGAGGGTTGCAAAGGCGACGGCGGCGGCAAGCAGCCAGGCAGAGGAGCGAACCAAAATGGACATTCGCACCGCTTAGCACGGATTGCAGCCGCCTGCCGAGGCGCCAGGATCAGATCGCCGTGTAGTTAATGACGAAACGTTAAAGCGGCTCGCGCACGCCAAGGCCGTGCATGAAGCGTTCCCGGATTTGTACGGGATCGCGTCGGGTGGCGCCGACGCCGGGCTTGTCATCGATGCGGACGGCGATCAGGCTGGGCTCGCCGACCGACATGGCTTGCTCGACCAGACGCTCGAAATCCTCCTCGTCTGCGGCCCAGGCGCTGTTGGCAAGCCCGGAGCCGGTCGCGATGGCGACGATGTCAGCTACGTTCGCGGCCGGCGTCGGCTGCGCGCCGGTGATCTGGTAGATGCCGTTGTCCATCACGATCATGACGAGGTTCTTCGGCTTCAACGCTGCAATCGTCGAGAGCGCGCCGAGCTGCATCAGCAGCGAGCCGTCGCCTTCGAGCGCAAAGACGCGCCGGTCCGGCTGCGCCAGCGCCACGCCCAGCGCGATCGGAAAGGCGAGCCCCATGCTGCCGAGCATGTAGAAATTCTGCGGACGGTGGCCGGCGGCCCAGAGGTCGAAATTGGTGTTGCCGATGCCGCCGATCACGGCTTCCTCGTGCTCGAGTTTCGCGATCAGGCGCGAGGTGACGTCGAAGCGGTTCATCACTTTGGTGTTGCGCGCGTCTGTGTTCATTTGGGCCGGCCTCACTTGTCGAACACCTTGCCGCCCGTGAGCAGCGGGTTGAGGATCAGGGCCACCGGGGCCTGCGTCGTAACGGCCTGCTTGATCGAGCGGTCGGCAATAAATTCGAGCTCGTCGAGCCGGGTGATGGTGTGATGCTCCAGCGCCAGCGAATCCAGCACCGGACGCATGGTGCGGCAGACCAATGACTGGCCGTAGTTGAACTCGCCGAGCGTGCCGCGCTCGGACACGAACATGATCAGCGGAATCTGGTAGGGCACCGCGAGCGAGGCCAGCACGTTGGCGAGCGTCGCAAAGCCCGAGGTCTGCATCAGCACCGCGCCCCGCCGTCCGCCCATCCAGGCGCCCGAGACGATGCCGACGGCCTCCTCCTCGCGGGCGGTGGCAAAGGTGGTGAAGAACGGATCGGCGTGCAGGTTCTTGATCAGCGGCGTCAGCACGCGGTCGGGCACGTAGGGGACGAGGCTGATCTCGTTCCGCTTCAGGGTTTGCAGGATGATGCCGTGCCAGCTCTTGTCCCTGGAGGTCTGCGCCGCCTCGGACGAGGTCTGTTGCTCCGCAATCGGCATTGCGTTCTCCCTTCGGCCGCGCATGCTTCTTGGTCTTTGCCATTGTCTTGGGCGTTGTCTTAGCCCTTGTCTTGGTCGTCGCGGCGGTCTGCCGAACTTGACGCAGGCAGCGGGATTGTCAACATGTCCGGGCTGCACCGTGATCTGCGCCAGACGGCCTGCCGCGGCCGGTGCCGCCGTGTCATAAGCGGCAACAACAAGAGAACGGAGGAACGCATGACAGGAGCGCGCGAAACGCTGGCCCTGCGGATCTCCTGGAGAGAGCCGGAAGGGTCCTGATGTCCGTCAACAGCAAGCGCGTCTTCTACGTCAAATATCTGGCCAACCCGATCTATATCGACATTCTGAAGGCGCGGCCCGATGTCCGGCTCGATCGCATCGAGAACGAGAGCCCCGAGGAATATTTCGCGCCGATCATCGAAGCAGCTCATGTCTACCAGATCGGCGCCGCCCGTGACGAACTGGCCCCGCACTTTCATGTCGATGCTGCCTTCCTGAAGCGCGCGCCGAACCTGCTGCTCGTCTCCAGCAACGGCGCGGGATTCGATCCTGTCGACGTCGAGGCCTGCACCGATGCCGGCGTGCTGGTCGTCAACCAGTCCGGCGGCAACGCCCACTCGGTCGCCGAGCATGCGCTGGCGATGATGCTGACGCTGTCCAAGCGCATCATCCAGTCCGATCGCAAGCTCCGCAGGGAGTCCAACGTCAACCGCAACGAACTCGTCGGCAACGAGATCGAGCACAAGACGGTCGGCATCATCGGCCTCGGCAATGTCGGTCGCCGCATCGCCGCGTTGTGCAAGGGCCTGTTCGGCATGAAGGTGCTGGCCTACGATCCGTACCTGACGGCCGAGGTGATGGCCGAGCGGGGCGGCGAGAAGGTCGAGCTCGACGAGCTCTTGCGCCGCGCCGATTTCGTCTCGATCTCCTGTCCGCTCGACAAGGGCAGCCGCAACATGATCAGCGTGCGCGAGTTTGGGTTGATGCAGCCGCATGCGTACTTTATCACCACGGCGCGTGGCTTCATCCACGATGAAGATGCGCTGCTCCAGGCCTTGCGTGACAAGCGCATTGCGGGCGCCGGTCTCGACGTCTGGTCCAAGGAGCCGCCGCCGCCGGAGCATCCGCTGCTCCAGTTCGATAATGTGCTGGCGAGCCCGCATACGGCCGGCGTCACGATTGAGGCGCGGCAGAACATGGGCCGGATCGCCGCCGAGCAAGTGCTGCAGACGCTCGACGGCAAGCGCCCGCCGCGCATCATCAATCCCGAGGTCTGGCCACGCTATGCCGAGCGATTCAAGCAGGCGTATGGTGTGACGCCGGGGTAGTCGGCAGTCGCTTTGTCCTTCCGTGGGCGGCGCTTCTGCCGCCTAATGATCGGTGGGGGGAACCGCGCCCGACTTTGATCCGCGTCAAAATCTCCCTCCCGGATTCCGCCTAAATGGGATTAGAGTGAGCGCCGCCGGGGCAGGCAGGAGGTCCCATGTCGACTTATGTGGTCAGGTTCATGAAGGACGTGCTCGGCCAGTACGGCCGGCAGATCGAGGTGTGCCAGGGCACGCTCGAGATCGACGCTTCCGACGAGGACGAAGCCAGAGAGCGGGCGAAGGCGAGGTTTTGCGAGGACCAGGCGTTGCACCACTGGTCGTTGCATGCCGACCGCATCCAGGTCAGACCGGCTGACTTTCCATCGTGAGGGCCTAGCGCCGGGGCACCGTGACAGGTGGCGCAGTGACGCCAGCGCCGAGCGAGCGCTGTACCATGACGGTGTCGGACCAGTGACCGTGGCGATAGGCGACACCACGCAGAAGGCCGGCGCGCGCGAAACCGAACTTCTCGTGCAACGCCAGCGAGGGGGCGTTGTCGGCATCGATATAGCCGATCATCTGGCGGAAGCCGGCGGCTGCACAAGCATCGATCAATTCCTGGAGCAACAGCCTTCCGACCCCGCGGCCAAGATGCTCGTGGTGGACGTAGATCGAATGCTTGGCGGTGTAGCGATAGGCTGGACGCTTGCGGAACAGCACGGCGTAGGCATAGCCCACGACTTCGCCGCGGTAGGCCGCGACCAGATGCGGCAGGCGGGTCTGCTTCAGGTTCTTGCGCCGGTCGCGCAGATCGTCCGGCTCGGGCGCACCAGTTCCCTCGACGTCGCGCGGCACGCCGTTGCGGACGTGATGGCGGTAGATCGCCAGCATCGCCTCGACATCGCTCTCGCGTGAGGGCCGGACCAGGACCGGCCCGTCATCCGGGCGCGCAATCGCAGTTTCGTTCATCGGCACCTACTCGGTAACGACGTAAGTATAGAGCCCGATGCGCCCCTGCGCATCGATCTCCTTGTAGACGCCCTGGATTTCCACGTCGAAGCCCGGGAACGTGTTGAAGCAGGTCTCGAACATCTTGAGATAATCCAGCATGGGCTTGGCCCGTTCCGTCAGCCGCTCGCCGGGCACGATGGTGGCGATGCCGGGGGGATAGACCACGAAGGGTGTGGTGGCGATACGGCCCGTGATCGCCTCGATCGGCAGATAGTCGACATCGTTGCGGAACAGGTAGCGCGCGGCATCGCGGGGCGACATCGCGATGTCAGGCATGTGCTCGGGCATGAACTGTCGCGCCTGAAGCGCGCTGACGTCGGCGGCGCGAAAGAAGCGGTGCATCTCGCCGCAGAGGTCGCGCAGCCGCACGCCGGCATAGCGCGCCTGCCGCCGCTGGGAGAACTCCGGGATAACGTCCGCAAGCAGCGCATTGTCGTCGTGCAGCCGCTTGAAGGCGACGAGACCGGAGATCAGCGTGCCCGCCTTGCTTGCCTCGACGCCCGGGGTAAGCAGGAAGAGCAGGGAGTTGAGGTCGTTCTTCTCGGGGACGATGCGGTTCTCGCGGAGATATTGCGCGACGACCGGAGCGGGGATGCCGTGATCGACATAGCCGCCGGTGATGCGATCGAAGCCGGGCGTGAGCAGCGTCAGCTTGTTCGGATCGGTCATGGCGAAGCCTTCGCTGAGGCCAGGGAAGCCATGCCAGGCGCTGTCGGGGGAGAGCTGCCACAGCGCAGGATTGGTGGCGAGCTCGTCGGTGGAGAGTGTTTCCCAGGCGACGTTGTGCGAAGCGCCGGCGTGGCTGACATCGGGGATGGCGACGCGATCGGGGACGAAGGGTTCGAAGAACCAGCGCCTGTCCGGATTCTGCTCCTTCTCCTCGAACTCCCTGCGCATCGCGCGGATCTTCTTGCGCAGCTCGATGCCGAGCCGGATGGTGTCGTCCCACAGCACTTCGCCGGAGCGGCCCTTCATCATCTGCGCGCCGACGTCGAGCGAGGCGAACAGCGGGTAGAATGGCGACGTGGAAGCGTGCTGCATGAAACTTTCATTGAAGCGGCGGTGCTCGACGCGTCGCTTCTGGCCGCGGATGTGACGATCCTTGATGTGGATTTGGGATGCCTGCGAGAAGCTCGCAAGCTGCTTGTGGGTCGACTGCGTCGCGATGATCCCGGGTGCCTCGGGGGGAAGGTTCGCCAGCCCCATGGCGAAGCGGCCCGCATAGAGCGGGTGGAACTTCATGAAGCCGGCCCAGGCCTCGTCGAACAGGATGTACTCGCAGAGATGGCCGATGCGCTTCAAGATCATCTCGGCGCTGTGGATGGTGCCGTCATAGGTGCACTGCTCGACCACGGCGACGCGGAACGGCCGTTCCTTGCGCCAGGCGTCCTTGTCCGTGACCAGGGGATGATTGCGGATTGCCTCGCGCAAGGCTTTCTCGTCCAGCATGTCCCAGCGCATCGGGCCGATCAGGCCCCAGGCATTGCGGATGGTCGGCACGTAGACCGGGACGCCGCCATTGATCATCAGCGCGCCATGATGGGCGGCCTTGTGATTGTTGCGGTCGAACAGTACGAGATCGCCGTCGGTGACGAGGGCGCCGAGCGCAACCTTGTTCGAGGTCGAGGTTCCATTGAGCACGAAGTAGGTCTTTTCCGCGCCAAAGATCTGGGCGGCTTCCTTCTGTGCCTTCAACGCCGGTCCTTCATGGGTGAGGAGGTCGCCCAGGTCGAGCACGGAATTGTCGAGATCGTCGCGGAACACGGACTCGCCGAGATGTTCGACGAAGACCCGTCCGATGGGGCTGCGGTTGTAGAACACGCCGCCATTGTGGCCCGGACAGGTCCAGAGCTGGTTGCCCTCCTCGGCATAGTCGACCAGCGCGCCGAAGAACGGCGTCTTCAGCGTCTCCGCATATTGCTTCAGACGGCTGATCAGGTTCTTGGCGATGAAGGTCGGTGTCTCCTCCGACAGGAAGACATAACCGTCGATGAAGTCGAGCACCTCGACCGGGAGATCCTCGAACCGCTTGCGCCGGATCAGGAGGATGATCGGGAAATCGAGGCCGCGTCGCCGCATCAAATTGATCAGCGCCGAGGTCTTGCCCTCCAAGCCCTTCTTGCCCCAATCCACCACCATGCAGCCGATCGCGGCATCGGTCTGCACCGCCATCTCCGCGTCCTCCAGCTTGCGGGCGCGAACGACCTCGAAGCCGGAACGCTGGATCTCCTCGATGATCTGGTTGAAGCGCACACCTTCGAGGTCGTCGGCGTCGAACACAGGTGCGGCGAACAGGAAGTTGAAGCGCTTGAAATAGTCCATTGTCCATCCCGAATGTGCGAGACCGACAGGTCTCGACACATTTGATGACAGCTGGATGACAGGGGGCGCGGTCCCGAGTGGGCCGGGTCGGATGACCGGCGGCTCAGTCGAGCAGCTTGTCCAGTGTGATCGGGAAGCGGCGGATGCGTTTGCCGGTGGCATGATAGACGGCGTTCGCGATCGCGGCGGGGACGCCGACGATGCCGATCTCGCCCAATCCCTTGATGCCGAGCTTGTTGATACGATTGTCCGGCTCGTCGACGAAGATCACGTCGATGTCGTGAACATCTGCATTCACGGGAATGTGGTACTCGGCGATGTTGGCGTTCATGATCCGGCCAAAGCGGTGATCCATCACCGTCTCCTCGTGCAGTGCCATCCCGATTCCCCAGACCACGCTGCCCATGATCTGGCTGCGGCCAGTCTTGGTGTTGAGAATCCGCCCGGCCGCGACGGCGCTCACGACCCGCGTCACGCGGATGACGCCCAGCTCTTCGTCCACCTTGACCTCGGCAAAGACGGCTGAATGGGTATTGCGCGCGTGCTTCTTGTCCTCACCGAACTGGTTGAGCTTTTCCTTCTCGATGCGTTCGACGCCGCCATGGCGCATCGCGTCGGCGATCGAGACCGCACGGCTGGTGTCGCTGGCCCCGGCAATGCTGCCGTCGATCAGGACCGTATCGGCCAACTCGGCGCCGGCAAGCGGCGAGCCTGGGATTTTCCCGGCCAGACCTAACAGCTCCTTGCGCACCTCCTCGGCGGCTGCGAGCACCGCATGTGCGCTCGAGGCGGCCATCCAGGAGCCGCCCTCGACCGGCGCCTGCGGCAGACTGGAATCTGCGAGCCTGACGCTGATGTTCTCGATCGGCAGGCCCAGCGCATCGGCCGCGACCTGCGCGACAATGGTGTAGGTGCCGGTGCCGATGTCGGATGCGGCGCAGGACACCTCGGCATGTCCGTTCGACGTCAGCACGATACGGACGGCGACCGGCATCTGCAGTGCTTCCCACACCCCCGTCGCCATGCCCCAGCCGACCAGATCCTTGCCGTCGCGCATCGAGCGCGGTGCAGGATTGCGTTTGCTCCAGCCGAAGGCGTCCGCGCCGCGCGCGTAGCATCCGCGCAACTGCTTGCTGGTGTAGGGCAGGTTTTCGCTCTGGTCGCGATCCGAGTAGCACTTCAGCCGCAGTTCGATCGGGTCGAGCTTGAGTGCCACGGCGAGCTCGTCCATCGCGCATTCGAGCGCGCAGACGCCCGACGCCGCGCCCGGTGCGCGCATGTCGCAGGGCGTGGAGACGTCAAGGTGAACCAGCTTGTGGGAGAAGCGGCTGTTCGGGCTCTTGTAAAGCTGTTCGGCCCAGCCGGTATCGTTGCGTGCAAAATCCTCATAGCGCGAGGTGACGGCAGTGGCCTCGTGCGTGACCGCATCGAGCGTACCATCTGATTTCGCGCCCAGCGCGACGCGTTCGATGGTCATCGGCCGGTAGCCGAGCCCGTACATCTGCTGCCGCGTCAGCACGACGCGAACGGACCGCTTCAGCGCGAGCGCGCCGAGCGTTGCCAGTACCACCTGATATTGCGGCCGCAAGCCGGAGCCGAAGGCGCCGCCGACGTATGGCGAGACCACGCGAATGTCATCGGGCTTCTTGTCGAACACGCTGCAGAGAAATTTGTGGACGTTCTGGACGCCTTGGGTCTTGTCGTAGATCGTGAGCTTGCCACTGCTGTCCCAGACCGCCGTGGTCGCATAGAGCTCCGTCGGGTTGTGATGCTCGGTCGGTATCACGTAGTCCGCCTCGTGGCGCACGTCAGCTCCCGCAAGGGCGGCTGCGGCGTCGCCACGAGGATTGTGCGGCTTGTCCTTCTCGGCAGCATTGCTGCGCTCGCCTTCGAGGTCGGTCGCAAAACCATACTGCTCATATTCGATCCGAACGAGCGTCGCGGCGAATTTCGCGGTTTCCCAGTCCTCTGCGACGACAAGTGCGATCGGCTGGCCGTTGAACTTGATCGTGTCATCGTAGAGCGGGCGGAAAGGTGACCCGTCCGGTGCAACCTCGTCCTTCCAGGACTCGTCGTTGTCGGCGAGCGGCGGACGGTTCGCATGCGTGAGCACGTCAAGCACGCCCTCGATCTGCAGCGCCGCATTGGTGTCGAGCCGGGCAACGCGCCCGCATGGAATGGTGGCCTCGACGACAAAGCCATGGAGGAGCCTGTCGGCCGGAAATTCGCAGGCGTATTTGGCGGCCCCGGTGACCTTGGCCCGGCCGTCGACACGCGACGTCGGCGTTCCCACATAAGCGTTCATAGGGTCCTCACGCGATCTTCTTGTGGGCCTGGGATTGCGGCGTGGCGTTCGCCGCCTGTGTCAGCGTCCGCACGATGGCGCGGCGTGCGAGTTCGACCTTGAAGCCGTTATGGGAGCGGGCCGTTGCTCCCTGGAGCAAGAGTTCCGCGACGCGGGCGAAATGGTCGGGCGTCGCGGCCTGGCCGCGCAACGCCGCTTCGGCTTCGAGGCTGCGCCAGGGCTTGTGAGCCACGCCGCCGAGCGCCACGCGTGCCCCGCTGATCGCGTTGCCCTGCAATTCGAGCGCGGCGGCAACCGAGACCACAGCAAAAGCATAGGACATGCGGTCGCGAATTTTCAGGTAGCTGTAGTTTTGAGCAAAGCCGCCCGGCGGCAGTTCGATCGCCGTGATGATCTCGCCGGTGCCGAGATTGGTGTCCACATGAGGCTTATCGCCGGGCAGCCGATGGAAATCGGTCAGCGCAATGGTGCGTTCGCCGGATGGACCCGCGATGTGCACGAGCGCATCGAGCGCGGCAAGCGCCACGCTCATGTCGGATGGATTGGTCGCGATGCAGGCGGCGCTCGTGCCCAGGATCGCATGGTTGCGGTTCAGCCCGTCCATCGCCGAGCAGCCGCTGCTGGGATGTCGCTTGTTGCAGGGCGTGGCCGTGTCATAGAAATAGGCGCAACGCGTTCGCTGCATCAGATTGCCGCCAACGGAGGCCATGTTGCGCAGTTGCGCCGAGGCGCCGGCCAGAATGGCGCTGGCGAGCAGGGGATACCGCTGCTCGATCAGCGGATGGTAGGCGAGGTCCGAGTTCGGCACCAGAGCGCCGATGCGCAAGGACCCGCCGGGTGTCTCCTCGACCTTGCGCAGCGGCAGGCGGGAAATGTCGATCAGCCGAGTGGGGCGTTCGACATTCTCTTTCATCAGGTCGATCAGATTTGTGCCGCCGGCAATGAGTTTTGCGCCGGGATCGGCGGCGAGCAAGCGGATCGCGTCGGCGACATCATTGGCTCGAGCGTACTGGAAGTTGTTCATGGCTGGCCCATTGCCTGCTGGATGGCGGCGACGATGTTCGGATAGGCGCCGCAGCGGCAGAGGTTTCCGCTCATCAACTCCCGGATCTCGTCGGTATCTCTGGCACGGCCTTCGGCGAGCAGTCCGGCCGCCGAACATATCTGTCCCGGCGTGCAATAGCCGCACTGGAAGGCGTCATGGTCGATGAAAGCCTGTTGCAGGGGATGCAGCGCGCCATCCTTGGCAAGACCTTCGACGGTCGTGATCTCCGCGCCGTCCTTCATGACGGCGAGCGTGAGGCAGGAATTGACGCGCCGGCCGTCCACCAGCACCGTGCAGGCGCCGCACTGACCATGGTCGCAGCCCTTCTTGGTGCCGCTCAGCGCAAGATGGTCGCGCAAGGCATCGAGCAGCGTGGTCCACGGCACGAGATCGAGCGTGTGACTGACGCCGTTGACGACAAGCTGAATCGGAATGCGTTCGGGAATCTGGTGCGTGAGATCGCCCATGTCCTGCTCCCTGCGACGGCGACGATGCCGGACGTCAGCCGTGTCGACGCGGGGGGCACGCCTCCGACGGCCAATAGCGCCCAACGGACCACCGGCCGGTTGGTTCCTTGGAGGCAATTCGCCTTTCCGAGAGGTTGCGGTCAGCGCTTTGCTTCGCCGAACACCACATTCGGCACGGCGCGGTTGACAACCTCGCGCAGCGCGAAGCTCGATTGTACCCGCGCGACGCGCGGCAGGCGCGACAGCTCCATGCGGTGGATGCGCTCGAAATCCTGGATGTCGCGGGCGAGCACGATCAGAATGTAGTCGTCGGTCCCCGACATCAGGAAGCAGCGCACGACGGACGGGCATTTCACCACCTCCGCCTCGAACGCCTTCAACGCCTCGTCGCTCTGGCTTTCCAGCGCGATACGGACCAGCACCGTGGTGGTGAGGCCGAATTGTGCGAGGTCGAGTGCGGCCTGATAGCCCTGGATGTAGCCGTCGTCCTCGAGCGTCTTCTGCCGCCGCGCGAGCGCGGTGCTGGACAGGCCAACCTTGTTGGCGAGCTCGGTGTGGCTGGCCCGCGCATTGGTCGTGAGTTCCGCGAGGATGGCGAGATCTTTCCGGTCGAGGGCCAAAGTTTCGTTTCCAGCGTGAAAGGGCGTTTGCGCGCCGGAAACCGGCGCAGGGAGGCCAAAGCTAGCGGATATTTGCACGAAACCAAACCGGGCACGTCGCTACGATCATGAGGTGCATCAAAAGGAGGCCCGGGATGCGCGTGGGTGTGCCCAAGGAAATCAAAGTACAGGAATATCGCGTCGGGCTCACCCCGGGCGCAGTCCGCGAATATGTCGCAGCAGGGCACGAGGTGACAGTCGAGACCGGCGCGGGCGGCGGCATCGGCGCCTCCGACGAAGTCTATAGGCGGGCAGGGGCCACCATTGCCGAGAGCGCGCGCGACATCTTCGCGAAGTCCGACATGATCGTGAAGGTGAAGGAGCCCCAGAAAAGCGAGTGGGCCCAGCTCCGCGAAAGCCAGATCCTGTTCACCTATCTCCATCTCGCGCCGGATCCCGAGCAGGCCGGGGGTTTGCTCGCCTCCGGCTGTACTGCGATCGCCTATGAAACCGTCACCGACGCGGCCGGTCACCTCCCCCTGCTTGCGCCGATGAGCGAAGTCGCCGGCCGCCTCGCCATCGAGGCCGCCGGCGCCGCACTCAAGCGTTCGGCCGGCGGCCGCGGGCTGCTGCTGGGCGGTGTTCCTGGTGTGCAGCCGGCGCGGGTCGTCGTGCTCGGGGGCGGCGTAGTGGGAACGCAAGCCGCGCGCATGGCCGCAGGCCTTGGCGCCGAGGTGACCGTGATCGACCGTTCTATCCCCCGCTTGCGCGAACTCGATGATCTCTTTGCCGGGCGCGTGCGCACCCGCTTCTCCACCATCGAGTCAGTCGAGGAGGAGGTGTTCGCTGCCGACGTCGTGATCGGCGCGGTGCTGGTGCCGGGCGCGAGTGCGCCCAAGCTCGTCACGCGTGCGATGCTGGCATCGATGCGACCGGGCGCCGTGCTGGTCGACGTCGCCATCGATCAGGGCGGCTGCTTCGAGACCTCGCACCCGACCACGCATGCCGATCCGACCTATCTGGTTGACGGCATCGTTCATTATTGCGTGGCCAATATGCCCGGCGCGGTGCCGGTGACGTCGAGCCAGGCGCTGAACAACGCGACGCTGCCGTTCGGCCTGATGCTCGCGAACAAGGGCTTCGCGGCGGTGCTGGAAAACCCACATCTGCGCAACGGACTGAATGTGCATCGCGGCCGCATCACCAACAAGGCGGTGGCGGAGAGCTTAGGGCTGGAGTTTGCTCCGGTGGAGAGTGGACTGGCGGCGTAGCGTTGCTGTTCATACCGGCTTGCGATGGCGGCTGCCGAGCGCGGCCTCGATCGTCCCGGGCTTCTCGATGCGTTCGATCAGCATGTCGATGCGGTCGCCGCCCCAGAACAGCTCGCCGTTGAACACCATGGTCGGTACGCCGAACACGCCAAGCGCTTCGGCCTCGTCGATGATGCGGTCGTGTTCGGCGCGGGCAGGGCCGTTGACGTAGGCTTCGAACTCGCTGGCTGAGCCACCGCAGGACGTGATGACGTCAGTGATTGCGGCGAGATCGTCGATCTCGAGCTCATGGCTCCAGAACCGACGAAACACCGTGTCGTGATAAGGCCGGAAGAAGCCGTGCTGCTGGGCGAATAGCATGCCGACGCTGGAGTAGAACGCGTCGTAGATCCGCCGGGGACCTTTCATGACGAGCCCTTGCGCATTGGCATAGCGCCGTGCGTCCATATAGGCGTAGCGCACCTTGCGCCAGAAATGCGGCGTGCGCTCTTCCACGGTCCCCATGAATTCGGCGACGCGTAGCGTATAGGGCAGCCATTCGAGCTCGACGCCGTGCGTCTCCTGCAGTTCGAACAGGCGCTTGTTGGCGACGAACGCGTAGGGGCTCTTGTAATCCGTGTAGATGCGCACGCGGGGGTTTGGCATAGGCAGATTCCTTTCATAGCGCGGCGCTACCTGCCAACCGGGGCGCGGGTGCTAAAATAGGCCGGAAGAAGAAAACTATTGCCCCGGGTCCGTCCGGCGGAAGGAGTTTCCCCTCCGGGAGGCAAAAAAGCCAATCGCTTCCATTGCTGTTTGGGGCCGAAACGACGACATTTCCATCAGAAATTGATGGATTGATTGCTATGGAACGCACCGGGTTTGAGCCTTTCGGCGAGCAATTGGTGTCCGCAACGGACACCCAGCCGCGCTCGCGCGGGTCAAAGCTGCTGCTGCGGGTTGGCACCGGCCTGTTCTGGTCGCTGGTCGCCGGCATCGTACTGGCGCGTGCGGCCTTCTTCGAGCCCGGCGTCTACGACGGCTTCAGCCGCGTCGCCTCGCTGGCCAAGAGCCTGATCTTCTAAGGCGCGCCTGATCTTCTAAAGGGCGCCTGACCTTCCGAGCCGGATTATTCCGGGCTGAGGATAGAACTTCCCTCGGCTCTGATATGTCGAAAACTTATTTCCCAATCGGCTGGCGCTGCGTATAAATCCTTCTCCTCTGGGAGAGATTTGTGTCGCAGAATCAAGCATCCAGCCCGGCCGACGCCAAGCCGACCACGGCCACCAGCCGCATCGTCGCGCTGATTCCCGGGATCCTCCTCTGCATCGCCGTGGCCGGCGTTTCGGCCCTGCTCGAACGGGCGGAATTGGGCGTCTTCGAACATCCCTATGTCGAGGCGCTGGTGATGGCGATCTTGCTCGGCATGGCCGTGCGCAGCTTCTGGAAGCCTGCGCCGCGCTGGCAGTCCGGCATCGCCTTCAGCGCCAAGCAACTGCTCGAAGTCGCCGTCATGCTGCTGGGGGCCTCGATCAGCTTTGCCGCGATCGCCGCATCCGGCGTCGCGCTGTTGGCATCGATCGCAGCCATTGTCGTGATCGCGCTCAGCGTCTCCTTCGGCATCAGCCGCCTGCTCGGTCTCTCGACGCGGCTCTCGATCCTGATCGCCTGCGGCAACTCAATCTGCGGCAACTCGGCGATTGCGGCGGTGGCGCCGATCATCGGTGCCAACAATGACGAGATCGCATCCTCGATCTCCTTCACCGCGATCCTCGGCGTGATGATGGTGCTCGGTCTGCCGCTGCTGATCCCGCTGCTGCAGCTATCGGCCACGCAATACGGTATCCTCGCAGGCCTCACCGTCTATGCCGTGCCGCAGGTGCTAGCCGCGACGGTGCCGGCCGGGCTCGTCTCGACGCAGATCGGCACGCTCGTCAAGCTGATGCGCGTGCTGATGCTCGGGCCGGTCGTCGTCGGCCTTTCGCTGACGGCCTCGCGCTGGCACAGCGACGCCAAGAAGACCAATGTCGGCTTCTTCCGCCTGGTTCCGTGGTTCATCCTCGGCTTCCTTGCGCTGGCGACCCTGCGATCCCTGGAGATCGTGCCGGGCACGGTGGTCGGTCCGGTGACGAAGATCACCAGCTTTCTCACGGTGGTGTCGATGGCGGCGCTGGGCCTGGGTGTCGACGTCCGTGTGCTGGCCAATGTCGGGGGCAGGGTGACGGCGGCCGTGACGTTGTCGCTGTTGCTACTGCTCGGCATCAGCATCGCGCTGGTGCACTGGTTCAAGTAGAAGCAATCGCGCGGCGATGGCAGTGCACCCTCTCCCCCTTGTGGGAAAGGGTGGCTCGCCGCGCAGCGGCGAGACGGGTGAGGGGTTCTATCCGCGAGTCAATCTGTAGCAGGGAGCACGCGAAAGCATACCCCTCATCCGGCGCTTCGCGCCACCTTCTCCCACAAGGGGAGAAGGGAAGTAACCATCGAGAAATCGCTAAATCACATCCGCGAGCGAATGCCCGTGCAGCTCGATGTTCAGCCCCTGCATGCCCATGTCGTTGAGCTCGCCGCCCATCGCCTTGATGCTCTCCTCGCGGATCAGCGACATCAGTCCGCGGCGCAATGCCAGGAATTCCGACGACATCATCATCGACTGCTGCCGCGGCCGCTCCAGCGGGATCGGAATCTCCGCCTTGATCGAGCCGGGGCGTGCGGTCATGCAGTAGACGCGGTCGGACAGGAAGATCGCCTCGTCGATGTCGTGGGTGACGAACAGCACCGAGATCTTCAGCCGCTGCCACATGTTGGTGAGAATCTGCTGCATGATGACCCGGGTCTGCGCGTCGAGCGCGCCGAAGGGCTCGTCCAGCAGCAACACTTTGGGTCCCGTCGCGAGCGCACGCACGATGCCCACGCGCTGCTTCATGCCACCTGAGAGTTTCTCGGGATAATGCTTTTCGAAGGCTTCGAGGCCCGCGAGCCCCAGCAGCGTGCGCGCGGCCCGTTCGCGCTGCGAGCGCGGCATGCCGCGCATCTTCAGGCCGAACTCGACGTTCTCCCGCACCGTCTTCCAGGGAAACAGCGAATACTGCTGAAACACCATGCCGCGCTCGGCGCTGGGGCCGTTCACCTTCTCGCCGTCGACGGTGACGATGCCCGTGGTCGGCTTGAGGAAACCCGCGACGGCATTGAGCAGCGTCGACTTTCCGCAGCCGGAGGGACCGACGATCGAGACGAACTCGCCCGGATTCACATGAATCTGCGTATCGGTGACGGCTTCGACCGGCCCCTCGATGCTGTCGTAGCTGAGGGAGAAATTCCTGACTTCGATATGGCCCTGCGGTGCCTTGACAACGATCTCGCTCATCTTGACCTCCACGGCATCACCAATTGTCCGGCCCCCCGGATCAGCATGCTCGATCCGAGGCCGAGCACGCCGATCGCGATCATGCCGAGCGCAATGTCGGCATACTGGACCAGCGAATAGGCCTCCCAGGTGAAATAGCCGATGCCGTACTGCCCCGAGATCATCTCGGCGGCGATCAGCGACACCCAGGCCACGCCCATGCCGACGGTGAGGCCGGTGAAGATGTGCGGGAGCGAGGCCGGAAAATACACGTCGCGGAAGATCGAGCGCTCCCGCGCGCCGAGACATTGCGCGGCGCGCACCAGCACGGGATCCACCAGCGACATGCCGTGCAGCGTGTTGACCAGGATCGGGAAGAACGAGCCGAGGAACGTGATGTAGACGATGCTCTGCTCGTTGGTCGGCCACAGCATGATCGCCATCGGCACCCATGCGATCGCCGGGATCGGCCGCAGCACCTCCGCCACGGGGAAGATGATCTCGTGGGCGAGCTTGAAGCGGCCCATGATCAGGCCGAGCGGCACGGCGACGATGGCCGCGAGCGAGAAGCCGAAGAAGATGCGCCGGCAGCTCAAGAGCACGTGCAGCAGGAATTTGGGATCGTGGATCGCCTTGGTGAAGCTCGCATAGACCGCGAGCGGCGAGGGCACGTTGGTGAAGCGCACGAAGAACACGACGCGATAGGTCGTCAGCAGATGCCAGACCAGCAGAAAAGCGAGCAGCGAGATGATGCCGATCGCGGTCGCGCGCAGCCCGCCCCGGTTGAGCCGGTACCAGCGCAACGCGAGCGTGCCGAAGGAGGGTGGGGATGCGGGTGGCGTGGAGGCAGGCAAGGCGCTTGCCTCCGCGATTGCACTTGCCGGCATGCTGTCCTCGGGATGTCTGAGGAGGGCGGGACTGCTCACGTCTTGCCCCCGCCGACCGCCGCCTTCACTGCGTCGTCGAAGCCGAGCACCTTGCCGCTGGTCTTGGCGGCATAGGCTTCGGCGTCCTTCTTCAACAGGAACGGCGCAACCTCGCCATTGCCGACCGCGAAGAAAGCCTGGTCGGCGAACAGCTTGATGCCGCGGGTGGTATCGAAGACGTAGGCGACGTTGATCTTCTTGCCCTTGGCCTTGTAGTCGGCATAGGCGGCGAGCGTGCAACTGGCCGACGAGAAGGGCATGATGCCTGCCTCGTCGATCCAGACCTCGCCGGCCTTGCGCGGATCGGCAATCGGCTTCTTGCAGAAGGAGTCTTCGCCGGAGATCTCGTAGTTGCTGGCGCTCGCGAGCCGCGCGTCGTAGTCGAGCTTCATCTCGGCATAGGCTTTGCGGATGTAGCTGTCGTCGACCCACTTCTTCGGGTCGAACTCCTTCATCCGGCCGAGGTTCTGCAGCACCTTGACGTCGGCCGCAGCGGCGTCGATCAGCGCCGGCTTGATCGAGGGATCGGTGGTCATGTTGCCGCTGGGGCCGAGGAAGATGTAGACGACCTCCTTGTTGATGCCGGTCCATTCCTGGATTTTCTCCGCGGCGAGCTTGGGATCGTCGCGCAGCCACTGATTGGCGGCGATCAGGGCCTTGAAATATGCGACGACGACTTCGGGATATTTCTCGGCGAAATCGGTGCGCACCACGATGCCGTGGAAGGTCGGCAGATTGGTCTCGACGCCGTCAAAGATCTTTCGCGCAAAACCGCGGAACGGCAGCAGCTCGGCGAACGGAACGAAATCGGCATGCGCGTCGATCTTCTTCTCCTGGAGATTGGTCGAGCCGACCTCCGGGCTCTGGCTGACCAGCTGGAAGAAATCCGACGCGTAGCCGCGGTCCTGCATCGCCTTCAGCACCATGCCGTGCGCGGCCGAGCCAAACGGCACGCTGACGAGCTTGCCTTTGAGATCCGCGAGATCGTAGTAGGGCGAGTCCTTGTGAACGACGATGCCGTTGCCGGAGCCCGACAGGCTGTAGGCGGCCATGCCGACCAGCCGGCTCTTGCTCTCCGGATTGCTGTCGAACGTGAAGCCGTTCACGATCAGCGGATAGTCGCCCATCATGCCGATCTGCAGCTTGTTCGCCATCATCGCATTGGTGACGGGCGGACCGGAGGTGAAGTTCTGCCACTCCAGCTCGAACTTGATGTTGGCGTATTTGCCGTCCTTCGGCAGATATTTTTCGAGGAGATGGAGCTGGCGGATGACGACGCCGGCGGTCACCGTGTTGGTCGTGGTGTCCTGCGTTCCAATGCCGAGCGTGACGGTTTCCGCCGCGGCCGGCTGCGCGAGGAGAAGCGCCAGCGACGTCACCGACATCGCGATCGAGAGCGTGGGAAGATGGCGGACCATTCTCATCCTCATTCGGTTGGATGTGCTGTGGTTGCCATGATTGGGTGAGGGCGTGGGCAGGGCAAATCCGGAATGAGCGCCACAGTCGATTAGTTGCCGGGAAAAGTTGATTGCATAGTCCTTGGGCAGTCCTGCACTATAAAGCCGCTTGCATGGGCACCAGCCCTGGTCGCAAGCTCCATCAGTCGGCCGCCTGGCCTCGCATCTCTTCCAGCACGTCGGACCGGCAGACCACGATCTGCGAGCGCTTTGTCAGCACGATCCCCTTTTCCTGCATGCGCTTCAGGCTGATCGTGACCCATTGCCTGGTGGCGCCGACCATGTGGGCGATATCGGCATGGGTGAAGGCGGCCGCGATCACCCGGCCGTCGGCGTCATCGACGCCATAGAGGTCGACGAGATGGAGCAACAGATGCGCAAGGCGCTGTGTGATCGAGCGCGTTCCCAGCATCTGGGCCAGCGCCGAATAGCACTTGCCCTTGAAGGTCAGGCCTTCAATCAGGCCGATCGCGAGGTTCGGAATCTCGACCGCAAGGGATCGCAGCTCCTTTCCGGGCAGATGCACCACGCTGCAATTGCTGGATGCAACGCCGGACCATTGATGCACGGTACCTTCGAACACTTCGGGGCCGCCGACGAAATTGCCGACATGCCAATAGGCCAGCGTGATCTCGCGGCCGAGCGGGGAGGTGTAGAACACCCGGATACGGCCGCTCTCGATCAGCCAGATACCGTCATGCTTGCCACCCTGGCTGAATAGCGTCTGGCCACGGTTGAGCACTTTTCGGCGGCCCTGCTTCAGCACCAGCTCCCGTTCGCGCTGGCTGAGCTTGTCCATCAACGCCGGCGGTCCGCCGATCCATTGCTGGTTCTCGGTGAGCAGCAGCGAGGAACCGCCCGCAGGCCGGGCCGTTGCGGGGCCCGTCCCGCGAACCACATTGGCCGCCTGCAACATCGTCTGCCTCCGGAACGTTCAAACCGTTCTAAAGAGGAGCAATGTCCGTGCCAGATGGCCGCGTTCTCCCTGTCATCGCCCGCGAAAGCGGGCGATCCAGTATTCCAGAGGCGTCAGTGGGAGACGGTGAGGGCGCGGCGTACTGGATTCCCCGCTTTCGCAGGGAATGACAGCGGAGTTTGTGGCCGCGGGGTGCCAATCTCACGGCTGCGTCGTGCCTAGCGCCCCGCCAAGCTCAGCAAATACGGCTTCGGGTAAATCCCCCGATTGTGCCCATCCGAGAACGAGATGTTCAGCCCGTAACCGAGATCGCCGATCTCGGTGATTGCGATGCCTGGAAACCGCTCGGGGAAGCGGCCGTCGAAGCGGGCGCGGGTGCAGTGGGCGCATTTGCAGGAGAGGCGGAGCGTTTCCGCCGGCAAGTCCAGCGTGTCGTCCTCAGCGGTGCGGACGCGCAGCGTCGCGAGGTCGGCGCTTGCTTCGTAATCTGCCACGGTCGGTGCCACCAAGGTCATGACGTGTCTCCGACCCTTCTCTACGTTGCCGCAGTGCTGCGGCGATAGCAACTAATTGCCAGGCGCTGATCGTCGCTGCCTGCCGTTCGATCATCGCCCACGAAATGTGAAACTAATCGACCGGGAATTTCAGTTCGGCGTTGCCGGATTCCTGTCTCTCCGAAACCTTGTGCGCAATCGAGGTCAGGAGAGACAATGAGCGCATTTCAGAAGGAAACGGTCCTGTCGGTCAGGCACTGGACCGACAGCCTGTTCAGCTTCACCGCGACGCGCGATCCGGGCTTCCGCTTCCAGAACGGCCAATTCGCGATGATCGGGCTGGAAGTCGAGGGCAAGCCGTTGCTGCGGGCCTACAGCATGGCGAGCGCCAATCACGAGGAGGCGCTCGAGTTCTTCTCGATCAAGGTGCAGGACGGTCCGCTGACCTCGCGGCTTCAGAAGATCAGAGAGGGGGACGTCATCCTGGTCGGCCGCAAGGCCACGGGCACGCTGATCACCGGCAATCTCATTCCCGGCAAACGCCTGTTGCTGCTCTCGACCGGAACGGGACTCGCGCCGTTCGCCAGCCTGATCAAGGACCCCGACGTCTACGAGAATTACGAGACCATCGTGCTCGCCCATGGCTGCCGCCAAGTCTCCGAGCTCTCCTATGGCGAGCACCTCGTCGAAGGCTTGCGCGATCACGAGTTCTTCGGGCCGCTGATTCGGGACAAGCTCGTCTACTATCCCACCGTTACCCGCGAGCCGTTCAGGAATCGCGGCCGCATCTCCGACCTGATCGCGTCAAACCAGCTCTTCGACGACATCGGTCTATCAGGCCTCGATATCGAGACCGACCGCATCATGCTGTGCGGCAGCCCGGCGATGCTGGAGGAACTTCCCGCGATGTTGTCCGCACGTGGCTTTGTCGAGGGCAATCACAGCCGGCCCGGCCATTTCGTGATCGAAAAGGCCTTTGTCGAGCGCTGAGGCGCAAATCGCAGCCCGGCGACAACTAATTGCTATCGCCGGGACGCCTGCTGAACAAATCTGATGCAAAGGCGCCGGACCTGCCGGCGAGCCAGGAGCAAGCGATGTCACTAGATCAGATCGTCGACGGACTTTCGGAGGTTTCCTGCGACGTGCTCGTCATCGGCGGCGGCACTGCCGGCCCGATGGCGGCGTTGAAGGCGAAGCTGAAGAATCCGAAGGCCAACGTCGTCCTGCTCGAGAAGGCCAACGTCAAGCGCTCCGGCGCGATCTCGATGGGCATGGACGGCTTGAACAACGCCGTCATTCCCGGCTACGCGACGCCGGAGCAGTACACCAAGGAAATCACCATCGCCAATGACGGCATCGTCGATCAGAAGGCGGTCTACAAATACGCGCAGAACTGCTACTCGATCATCGAGGAACTCGACAGTTTCGGCATCCGCTTCCTGAAGAACGAGAACGGCGACTACGCCGTCAAGAAGGTCCACCACATCGGCACCTACGTGCTGCCGATGCCGAACGGCGAGACCGTGAAGAAGGCGCTGTATCGCCAGCTCCGTCGCGCCCGCATCCTGATCTCCAACCGCTACATGGCGACGCGGCTCCTCAAATCCGCCGACGGACGTATTGCCGGCGCGATCAGCGTCAACACCCGCACCGCCGAGATGCTGGTGATCAAGGCCAAGGCCGTCATCCTGTGCATGGGCGCCGCCGGCCGTCTCGGCCTGCCGACCTCCGGCTACATGTTCGGCACCTACGAGAACGCTGCCAATTCCGGTGACGGCTATTCCATGGCCTATCACGCCGGTGCGGCACTGGCGAACCTCGAATGCTATCAGATCAATCCGCTGATCAAGGACTATAACGGCCCGGCCTGCGCCTATGTCGCCGGTCCCTTCGGCGCCTTCACCGCCAACAACGAGGGATCGCGCTTCATCGAATGCGATTACTGGTCCGGCCAGATGATGCTGGAGTTCTACAACGAGCTGCTGTCCGGCAAGGGCCCGGTGTTTCTCCAGCTCAAGCATCTCCATCCCGACACCATCTCGGAGATCGAATCGACGCTGCACAAGGTTGAGCGTCCCACACGCGGCCTGTTCCAGCAGGGGCGCGGGGTCGACTACCGCAGCGAGTCGATCGAGATGCATATCTCCGAGATCGGCTTCTGCTCCGGTCACAGTGCGTCGGGCGTGTTCGTCGACGACAACGCGCGCACCACCGTGCCGGGCCTCTATGCCGCCGGCGACATGGCCAGCGTGCCGCACAATTACATGCTAGGTGCCTTCACCAACGGTTCGGTCGCCGGCATCGACGCGATGGAATTCGCGGACAATCACGACTTCGCGGAATTCGACGCGGCCGATGTCGCCAGCGAACGTGACCGCGTCATGGCGCCGACCAAACGCGAGGACGGCATTCCGCCGAACCAGATCGAGTACAAGACCCGGCGCCTCGTCAATGACTATCTCCAGCCGCCGAAAGTCACGCGCAAATACGAGCTCGGCATGCGCCGGCTCGCCGAAGCGAGGGAGGACATGCAGGAGCGCATGATCGCGCGCAATGCGCACGAGCTGCTCCGCGCGCTCGAAGTCCAGTCGATCATGGACTGCGCGGACATGGCAGTGCATGCCTCGCTCTACCGCGAGGAAAGCCGCTGGGGCCTATACCACTGGCGGACGGATTTCCCGGAGAAGGACAACGAGAACTGGTTCTGCCACACGCTGCTGAGCAAGCAGGACGGCAAGATGACCAGCGAGAAGCGTGCCGTGGAGCCCTACATCGTACCGATCGCCGACGATGAGAAGGATCTCTACGACAAGCAGCGCATCCGCGCGACAGCCTGACCCGCCGCACAAATACTAGGAGACATACGATGCCTCTCGCTTCCTATCAGACATCGGTTCCGGTGGTCGTCGACGACGCCAAATGCATCGCGGACAAGGGCTGCACCGTGTGCGTCGACGTCTGTCCGCTCGACGTACTGCGGATCAGCGATATGACCAACAAGGCCTACATGGCCTACGACGAATGCTGGTACTGCATGCCCTGCGAGGCGGATTGCCCGACCGGCGCCGTCACCGTCAACATTCCCTATCTCCTGAGGTAGCCATGGCGAGCCCGTTCGAATCCTACGACGATCTCGAAGATGCCGACGAGCGGCTCCAGGCCGCCGATCCAGGGGAGCGCCGCGTTGCCATCATCGCGCTCGGCCATTCCGGCGATCCCGCCGCCGTCGGGCATCTCGCCAAAATGGTCGCCGATCCCGATGCCGGCGTCCGCCAGCAGGTTGCGATGGCGCTTGGCGAGTTCGACGGGCCGGAGGCCGCGAGCGCGCTGGTGAAGCTGCTGGTCGATCCTGAGAGAATCGTTGCGTCCGCCGCGGCCGACAGCATGGCGGAGTTCAAGGATCCGGCTTGCGCCGAGATCATCCTGCCGCTGGTTAGGCATGCCCACGCCTTCGTCCGCATGGGCGCGTTGCGTGCACTGAAGGAGCTGCGCTGCAGGGATACGCTGAAACCCGCGCTGGAAGCGCTCCAGGATTCCGATGCCGCCGTACGGGTGCAGGCGATCGGGGTGATCGGGTTCCTCAAACTGGAGGAATCCATTCCGGCGCTGACCGCGCTGATCAACGATCCCGACGCGCATGTGCGCCGTGCCGCTGTCAGCGCGCTCGCCTTCTCGCAGATGAAGCCCGCGGCCGAGATGATCACGCGCGCGTTGAAAGATTCGGACTGGATGGTGCGGGAGATGGCCGCGGAAACGCTGGGCCTCAACGTCAACGGCTCGATCGCCGTCGACCCGCTCATCGCTTCGCTCACTGACGAGTTCTGGCAGGTGCGTCTGAAGGCAATCCGCAGCCTTGGCCGGATGAAGATCGAGCGCGCGGTTCGCCCGATCGGCAATTGCGTCAACCACGACCAGGCCAATTTGCGGAAAGAGGCGGCTGCTGCGCTCGGCGAGATCGCCCACCACGACGGCGAAGCCTTCCTTGCCGTCATCGCCGACGATCCCGATCCCGAGGTGCGCAAGAACGCGCGCTGGGCGCTTCAGCAGATTGCGGCCCGGAAAGCGCGGGCGGGGGCATAGGAGCGCGGCGGGCTGCCGCGCTGGACTTCCCGTCCCAGACGTTTATTGGTCTTCGCCAATGTGATAGGCCTCCGCGAGCGAGGCCGATCCGAAAAGAGCGAGGATACGCCCATGACCACATTGACGGTAAAGGACCTTCTTCCCGAGGACGGCACGCGGGGAACGCTCGTCGGCCGCGTCTGGCTGCCGCAGGCGAATGGCCCGGCCGTGGTCGCCGTGCGCGGCGATGGTGTGTTCGACGTCACCGCAAAATTCCCGACCGTCAGCACGCTCTGCGAGGAGGACGATCCGGCGAAGGCGCTTGCCGCGACCAGGGGCGAGCGCATCGGCGATCTCGATGCTATGGTCGCCAACACGCCCCTCGATCAGCGCGATCCGAAAAAACCGTGGTTGCTTGCACCCGTCGATCTCCAGACGCTGAAGGCGGCCGGGGTGACCTTCGCCATCTCGATGCTGGAGCGCGTGATCGAGGAGCGGGCGAAAGGCAATCCGGCCTCGGCCGAAGCGATCCGGACGGAAGTGACGCGGCTGATCGGCGATGATCTGTCGAAGCTCAAGCCCGGCTCGGACCAGGCGATGCACCTGAAGCAGGTGCTGATCGACCAGAACGCCTGGAGCCAGTATCTCGAGGTTGGCATTGGCCCCGATGCCGAGGTCTTCACCAAGGCGCCGACCTTGTCGTCGGTCGGCACCGGCATGGATGCGGGGCTGCATCCGAAATCGACCTGGAACAACCCCGAGCCCGAGCTGGTGCTGTTCGTCTCGAGCCGTGGCAAGATCGTCGGCGGCGCGCTCGGCAACGACGTCAATCTGCGCGACTTCGAGGGCCGTTCGGCACTGCTGTTGTCGAAGGCCAAGGACAACAACGCCTCGTGCTCCATCGGCCCTCTGCTGCGCCTGTTCGACGACAGCTTTACCCTCGACGACGCCCGCAAGCTCGACATCAGCCTGAACGTGAAGGGGCAGGACGGTTTCGTCCTCGACGGCCATTCCTCGATCAGCATGATCAGCCGCGATCCGACCGATCTGGTCGAGCAGACCATCGGCAAGGTGCACCAATATCCAGATGGCTTCGTGCTGTTCCTCGGGACCATGTTCGCGCCGGTCAAGGATCGCGACGCGCCGGGACAGGGGTTCACCCACAAGCGCGACGACATCGTCACGATCTCGGCGCCCCAGCTCGGCAAACTCGTCAACCGCATGCGAACCAGCGACGAGTGCGAACCCTGGACCTTCGGCATCGGCGCGCTGATGAAGAACCTGGCGCAGCGGAAGCTGATCTAGAGCCGGCTTCGTTGCCCGGCCGACAGCGGGCGATTGCACATCGAAATCAGAGAAGATCGTCCTGCCCGGGCTTGTCCCGGGCATCCACGTTCTTGATCCCGCACGGCAAGGCCGTGGATGGCCGGGACAAGCCCGGCCATAGCGATGTGGCGCTGCTAGGCCGCATCGTTTCATTCATCTCCCCGTTGCATCGGCGGAACTAAATCGCTCCGAGTGTGTCGTACAACGGCCGTCAAGCCTTGCTCGCGCTGCGTATAAATAGTCAAATAATATGACTAGTCGGAACCAAACTTCCGTGAAATAGTCCCTCCCGCCGCCTCAAAGGTCGGCCTGTGGGTGCGATGCTACCAATCAGCGCCCCGGATAACATTTTGGGAGACACGCCTGATGATCCTCAAAGCCCTCTTTGCGGCCAGCGCCACGGCCGCGTTGCTGCTCGCGCTGCCGGCGAATGCCGCCGAGCTCACCATCGGCTTCTCGCAGATCGGATCGGAATCCGGCTGGCGCGCGGCCGAGACCTCGGTCTCCAAGCAGGAGGCTTCCAAGCGCAAGGTCACTCTCAAGATCGCCGACGCGCAGCAGAAGCAGGAGAACCAGATCAAGGCGATCCGCTCCTTCATCGCGCAGAATGTCGATGCGATCTTCCTCGCGCCCGTCGTCTCGACCGGCTGGGACTCGGTGCTGAAGGAAGCTAAGGAGGCCAAGATCCCGGTCGTGCTGCTCGACCGCGACATCGATCCCTCCGGCAAGGAACTCTATCTCACCGCCGTGACCTCCGACAGCGTGCATGAAGGCGAGGTCGCCGGCGACTGGCTGGCGAAGACCGTCGGCGGCAAAGCCTGCAACATCGTCGAACTGCAGGGCACGGTCGGCGCCAGCGTCGCCGCTAACCGCAAGAAGGGTTTTGACACCGCCATTGCCAAGCATGCGAACCTGAAGGTGGTGCGCAGCCAGACCGGCGACTTCACCCGCGCCAAGGGCAAGGAAGTGATGGAAAGCTTCATCAAGGCCGAAGGCGGCGGCAAGTCGCTTTGCGCGGTCTATGCGCACAACGACGACATGATGGTCGGCGCGATCCAGGCGATGAAGGAAGCCGGCCTCAAGCCGGGCAAGGACATCCTCACCGTCTCGATCGATGCGGTCCCCGACATCTTCAAGGCGATGGTCGCCGGCGAAGCCAATGCCACGGTCGAGCTGACGCCGAACATGGCAGGCCCCGCACTCGATGCCATCGCGGCCTTCAAGGACAAGGGCACCGTTCCGCCGAAATGGATCCAGACCGAGTCGAAGCTCTACACGCCCACCGATGATCCGCAGAAGATCTACGACAGCAAGAAGGGCCTCGGTTACTGAGGCGAGAGTGCCGCCGGACGGCCGTGTTTCGGCCGTCCGGCGATCCCGCTCGAAACCGCCACGCGAACGAACAGGCTCCGTGTCCGCATCGTCAGCGGGCGCCGCTGGGAGTGAATTTGTCATGGAGAACAGCCCGGATTCCGCTGCTTCCCTGCTGGAGGTGCGCGGGATCAGCAAGAGTTTTGGTGCTGTGCGTGCGTTGCAGGAGGTCGACTTCACGCTTCGCGCCGGCGAGATCCATGCACTGCTTGGTGAGAACGGCGCCGGCAAGTCCACGCTGATCAAGGTGATCACCGGCGTGTTCCCGCGCGATGCCGGCGTCGTCAGGATCAGCGGCGGAGAGGTCGCGCCGCGCTCGGCCAAGGCGGCGGTTCAGGCCGGCATTGCTACCGTCTACCAGGAAGTCAATTTGCTGCCGAATCTCTCGGTGGCGCAGAACCTGTTCCTCGACCGGCAGCCGATGCGCTTCGGCATCGTGCGCGAAGGCGAGATGCGACGCCGCGCGAAGGCGCTGCTCGCGGATTTCGGACTCGACATCGACGTATCAGCGCCGCTTGGCAATTATTCGGTGGCGATCCAGCATGTCACCGCGATCGCGCGCGCCGTCGATCTCTCGGCGCGCGTGCTGATCCTGGACGAGCCGACCGCGAGCCTCGATCGCCACGAGGTCGAGATTCTCTTTCGCATCATGCGTCAGCTTGCCAAGCGCGGCATTGGAATCGTCTTCGTCAGCCATTTCCTCGACCAGGTCTACGAGATCTCCGATCGCATCACCGTTTTGCGAAATGGTCGCCTGGTCGGCGAGCGCGAGACCGCGTCGCTGTCGCGGCTCGAGTTGATCCGGATGATGCTCGGCCGCGAGCTGGCCGAGACCACCAGCGCGCGGGCGTCGACAGGCGCACAGACTACGCGTGAAGTCTGTGCGAGCTTCGAGGGTTACGGCAAGGCCGGCTATGTCGCGCCGTTCAATCTCGAGCTGCGCCATGGCGAGGTTGTCGGTCTCGCCGGCCTGCTCGGCTCGGGGCGGACCGAGACGGCCCGGCTGGTGTTCGGCGTCGAGCGCGCGGATGGCGGGCAGGCGAAGGTGGAAGGCGCGCCTGTCCGGCTTCACTCGCCGCGGGACGGCGTGCGCCACGGCTTTGGCTATTGCCCCGAGGAGCGCAAGACCGACGGCATCGTCGCTGAGCTCACCGTGCGCGAGAACATCGTGCTCGCGCTCCAGGCCAAGCGCGGTCTGCATCGGCCGCTGTCGCGACGCGAGCAGGACGAGATCGCAAGCCGTTATGTCAAGATGCTCGACATTCGCCCGCCCGATCCGGAGCGTCCCGTCGGCCTGCTGTCCGGCGGCAATCAGCAGAAGGTCCTGCTGGCACGGTGGCTTGCGACCTCGCCGCGGCTCCTCGTCCTGGACGAGCCGACCCGCGGCATCGACGTCGGTGCGCATGCCGAGATCATCCGCCTGATACGCGAGCTCTGCGACGACGGGCTTGCGCTGCTCGTGATTTCCTCCGAGCTAGACGAGATCGTGACCTATTCCGATCGCGTGGTGGTGCTGCGCGACCGGGCTCATGTCGAGGAGCTCACGGGCGAGGCCATCGACGTCGGCAGCATTCTCGCCGCCATCGCCGCCGATGGCGCCAGTGTCGCCCATGAGGGCCGGGCATGACCGCGCTGTTGCCGCGCCGCGGCCTTGCCCAGATCCTCGCGTTGATCGTCATCCTGGCGGTCGATCGCGTGGTGTCGCCGCAATTCTTCGATCTGCGCCTCCAGGACGGCCGGCTATTCGGCAGCCTGATCGACGTGCTCAACCGCGGCACGCCGGTGGCGCTGCTCTCGCTCGGCATGGTGCTGGTGATCGCGACGCGCGGCATCGACCTGTCGGTCGGCGCTGTGATGGCGATCTCAGGCGCGATCGCGGCGAGCCTCGCCGACAACCACAGTCTGGCAGTGGTGCTGGCGGCTGCGCTCGGCGCGGGCCTGATCTGCGGATTGTGGAACGGATTTCTCGTCGCGGTGCTCGGCATGCAGCCGATCGTGGCGACCCTGATCTTGATGGTGGCGGGACGCGGCATCGCCCAGCTCATTACCGAAGGCCGCATCGTGACCTTCTCCTCGCCCGATCTGGTCTGGCTCGGCAACGGCTCCATCCTCGGCGTGCCGGTGCCGGTCGCGATTGCGCTGGGCATGCTGATCCTCACCGGCGCGGTGGTGCGAGGCTCGGCACTTGGGTTACTGATCGAGGCAACCGGCGGCAATGCGCGGGCGAGCGAGCTTGCCGGCGTTGGCACGCGCGCCATGATTTTGGCGGTGTATGTCTGGTGCGGCGTTTGCGCCGCGCTTGCCGGCGTCATCGCGGCGGCCGACATCATGGGTGCGGATGCCAACAATGCCGGCCTCTGGCTCGAGCTCGACGCCATCCTCGCGGTGGTGATCGGCGGCACCTCGCTGTTCGGCGGCCGCTTCAGTCTCGTGCTGGCCGTACTCGGGGCGCTGATCATCCAGACCATGAATACCGGCATTCTGCTGTCGGGCTATCCGCCGGAGTTCAATTTGCTGGTCAAGGCGGTGGTGGTGCTCGCCGTGCTGCTGCTGCAATCGCCGAAGCTGTCCGGCTTTGCCGGCGTCGTGGCGCGGCTGCGGAGGACCAAGGCATGAAAGGCCTGCCGCCCGTCCTCATCACGGCGATCGTGCTCGTCGTGGGATTCGCGCTCTGCGCGATACAGTTTCCCAACATCGCCTCCACCCGCGTGGTCGGCAATCTCCTGACCGACAACGCCTTCCTCGGCATCGTCGCGACCGGTATGACCTTCGTCATCATTTCCGGCGGCATCGATCTCTCGGTCGGCTCGGTGATCGGCTTCACCACGGTGTTCGTCGCGCTGGCGATCGAGCGCTGGGGAATGCCGCCCCTGGTCGCCTTCGTCGCCATTCTCGCGCTTTCGGCCGCCTTCGGAGCGGCGATGGGCGCGGTGATCCACGTCTTCGATTTGCCGCCTTTCATCGTGACGCTCGCCGGCATGTTCTTGGCCCGGGGTGCCAGCTTCCTGCTCTCGACGGAATCGGTGCCGATCACAGCACCGGTCTATTCCACCGTGTCGGACTTCGCACTGCGACTACCCGGCGATGGACGGCTGACGGCGGTCGCGATCATCATGCTTGCGATCGTGATCGGCGGCGCATTGCTGCTGCAGCTCACCCGGTTCGGCGCCAATGTCTATGCGCTCGGCAGCAGCCGGGCGACCGCGAGCCTGATGGGTATCGCCGTCGGCAGGATGACGGTGAAGATCTACATGCTGTCGAGCCTGCTCGCGGGCATCGCCGGCATCGTCTTCTCCTTCTACACCAGCGCTGGCTACTCGCTGTCCGCCGTCGGCGTCGAGCTTGATAGCATCGCGGCCGTCGTGATCGGCGGCACGCTGCTCACGGGCGGGCAGGGCTCCGTGATCGGCACTTTCCTCGGTGTGCTGATCCAGGGCATGATTCAGACCTACATCAATTTCGACGGGACGCTGTCGAGCTGGTGGACCAAGATCGCGACCGGCGTGCTGCTGTTCGCCTTCATCGCCTTGCAACAGGGATTGGTCGCGCTCGCGCGCCGGCCCGTGCCAAAGCGCGCGGGAGCAGTCTCATGACCACCTCACGCATCCTCGCCATCCCGACGCGCCGGGCGCACTCCAATCACGCGGAGGTGGCCCGTTCGATCGGCGTTGACATCATTGCCGGCCGCTACGCGGAGGGAACGCGCCTGCCGGGCGATGCCGAAATGATCGCCATGTTCGGGGTGTCGCGGCCGGTATTGCGGGAGAGCGTCAAGACGCTGGTCGCCAAGGGCCTGCTCACCACCAAGGCCCGCGTCGGCACCGTCGTGCGCGAACGCGTCGCCTGGAACATGTTCGACGCCGACGTGCTGGCCTGGCACCTGGACGCCGGGATCGACAAGCGTTTCCTCAACGACCTCGCCGAGATTCGCCTTGCGGTCGAGCCGCGCGCGGCGATGTTGGCGGCGGCGCAGCGGTCGGAGCAGGATCTCTCCGAGCTCCGGCGCTGCATGGAGCGGATGCGACTTGAAGCCTCCGACTCCATTGGCTTCGCCGATGCCGACCTCGCGCTCCACGTGGCGGTGGCGCGCGCCTCCGGAAATCTGTTCATGCGCTCGATTGGGCACGTCATCGAGGCTGCGTTGCGCGCCTCATTCCTGCTCAGCGCACCGGTCGAATCGGAGGACCGCGACACCGTTCTGCTGTGGCATCAGAAGATCGTCGATGCCATCGCCGCCGGTGATGCTGCGACTGCGTCGGAGGCGATGGTCTATGTCATTCACAACGGCATGCGCCGCCATGAGGGTACAGTGATCGAGACTGTACCGGCCGAAGCGCTGCCGTCCGCGGAAGCTGGAGAAAGATCGTGACTGAACTTCGCATCGCCATCGTCGGCTTCGGCAAGATCGCGCGGGATCAGCATGTCGGCGCCATCGCAGCAGTTCCCGGCGCGACGCTGGCAGCCGTCGCCAGCCGCAATGCCTCGTTGCCGGATCTGCCGCATTTCGCGACCATCGAAGAGCTGTTGGAGAAAGGTCCGCCGATTGACGCGGTGTCGCTCTGCACGCCGCCTCAAGTGCGCCGCGCCCAGGCCGTCGCAGCGCTCGGGGCCGGCAAGCATGTCATGCTGGAGAAGCCGCCCGGCGCCGGCGTTGCCGAGCTCGATCCGTTGATCGCGATGGCGGGTGAGGCCAAGCGAACGCTGTTTGCGACCTGGCATTCGCGCCATGCGCCGGCCGTCGAGCCGGCGCGCGAGTGGCTCGCCGCGCGCCGCATCCGTTCCGTGCACATCAACTGGAAAGAGGACGTCCGCGTCTGGCATCCCGGGCAGGCCTGGATCTGGGAGCCGGGCGGGCTCGGGGTGTTCGATCCCGGCATCAATGCGCTGTCGATCCTGACCAGGATCCTGCCGAAGCCCGTGTTCGTCACCGCGGCCGAGCTCGCCTTCCCCGCCAATTGCCAGGCGCCGATCGCCGCGAAGCTGACGCTGACCGACATCGACGGCCTGCCTGTGGCCGCCGAGTTCGATTTCCGCCAGACTGGGCCGCAGAGCTGGGATATCCTCGTCGAAACCGACCAAGGCCGGATGACGCTATCCCGCGGCGGCCGGATCATGGCGATCGACGGCAAGACCGTTGCCGAGGCGCCCGATGAGGAATATCGGGAGCTTTACCGGCGCTTCGTCACGCTCGCCGCGACAGGCGCGAGCGACGTCGATTTGGCGCCGCTTCGTCTCGTGGCGGACGCCTTCCTGCTTGGCAGGCGCACGATCGTCGAACCGTTTGTGGATTGATCATGGCTGGATCGAAAGCAGAAAGAGACGTCTTCGGAACGCTGCCGGACGGCCGCAAGGTGGACCGCATCATGCTGCGCGGAGAGGGCGGGTTCGAGGCACGCATCATCACCCATGGTGCAGTCTTGCAGGCCTTGATCGCGCCGGACGCCAAGGGTGGCTACGACGACGTCGTGCTCGGCCATGACGCATTCGCCGGCTATCTCGCCGAACGGAAGTTCTTCGGCGCCACCGTCGGCCGCTACGCCAATCGCATCGCCAACGGACAATTTGCGCTGGACGGCGAGACGGTGCAGCTTCCCGTCAACAACGGTCCGAATGCGCTGCACGGCGGCGTTGACGGTTTTGATCGCAAGCTCTGGGACATTGCGGAGATCGACGCTGGCGCCGAGCCCGCGGTCACGCTGACCTACACGAGCCCGCATGGCGAGGAAAACTATCCCGGTCGGCTCGATGTGCGCCTGACCTATCGCGTCACCGGCCCGGCCGAGCTATCCCTGATCATGGAGGCGCGGACCGATCGGCCGACCATCGTCAACCTGACCAACCACAGCTTCTTCAATCTGGAAGGCGCGACATCAGGCACGCCCATTCTCGATCACAAGCTGACGGTCGCCGCCGGGCATTTCCTCGCGATCGATCCCACCGCCATTCCATTGCCGGAGCCGCCGCGCAGCGTTGCCGGCACGCCGTTCGACTTCCGCGGGCCGCGGCCCGTCGGCGAGCGCATCCGCGAGGGCGACCAGCAATTGCGCAACGGCAAGGGCTACGACCACACCTACTGTCTCGCGCGCGACGGCAAGCTCAGTCTCGCGGCACGGCTGGAGGCGCCGCGCTCGGGGCGCATCATGGAGCTGTTCACGGATCAGCCTGGTCTGCAGGTCTATTCGGGTAATTATCTCGACGGCACCATTTCGGGCAAGGGTGGCAAGCTCTACCGGCAGTCGGACGCGATGTGCCTGGAGCCGCATATCTGGCCGGACGCACCGAACCGGCCGGATTTCCCGAGCCCGCGCCTAGCGCCCCGCGAGGTCTATCGCCATCATACGGTCTATCGCTTTGCGGTGAGAAGGTCATGATGGAACAGGTGCCGACCTCGGTTCTTTCGGACGATCCTTGCCATCTCGGCGAGGGGCCGACCTATGACGTGACCACGGACACGGCCTGGTGGTTCGATATCCGCGAGGGGCGACTGTTCGAGGCGCAGCTCGGCCGTGGCAGCGTTCGCGTTCATGCGCTGGGCCGGATGGCGAGCGCACTTGGGCGGATTGACTCCGAGCGGCAGTTGATTGTCGCGGAAGACGGGCTCTATATCCGCAAAACTCCCGACGGCGCGATGACGCTGCTCTGTCCGCTCGAAGCGGACAATCCCGCGACCCGCTCCAACGATGCCCGCGTGCATCCCTCCGGCACGTTCTGGATCGGCACCATGGGCCGCAAGGCGGAAGCAGGGGCAGGCGCGATCTACGCGTTCCATCACGGCGAGATATCGATGCTGTTTCCGCGCATCAGCATTCCCAACTCGATCTGCTTCTCGCCCGATGGCGCCACTGGCTACTTCGCCGACACCGCGCGCGCGCTGCTCTACGCGGTGCCGCTCAATCCCACGACCGGCCTGCCGCTCGGCGAGCCGGAAGTGCTGCTGCGCCACACCGGCATCGGCGGTCTCGACGGCTCGGTGTGCGACGCCGACGGGCAGATTTGGAACGCGTGCTGGGGCGCAAGCCGCGTCGACGTCTACTCTCCGCAAGGCGAGCGCCTGCGTTCGCTGAGCGTGCCGGCAAAGCAGGCGAGCTGCCCCGCTTTTGTCGGCCCTGATCTGTCGCGTCTCCTCGTCACCTCGGCCTGGCAGGACATGGATGCGGCGGCGCGTGCCGCCGATCCGCAAGCCGGCTACACCTTCCTGTTGGAGGCATCCGCGCGCGGTCGCGCGGAGCCCGACGTCAAGCTCGGATAGGAGGCTAGAAGCCGCACACGACCAAATTTCTCGACGACACGAAAAAACAGTCTGACATCAAGGGAGTGAAACATGTTGAAACTGAAGACGACATTCCTCGCGCTGGCGCTGGCCGGCGCTGCGACGATGGCCGCGGGCGTCACCGCCTCGGCCCAGGACAAAGCAACGGTCGGCATCGCCATGCCGACCAAATCGTCGGCGCGCTGGATCGACGATGGCAACAACATGGTGAAGGTGCTGAAGGAGCGCGGCTACAACACCGACCTGCAATATGCCGAGGACGACATTCCGAACCAGCTCTCGCAGGTCGAGAACATGGTGACCAAGGGCGCGAAAGCGCTGGTGATTGCCGCGATCGACGGCACCACGCTCTCCGACGTGCTCAAGCAGGCGAAAGCAAAAGGCATCACCGTGATCGCCTATGACCGCCTGATCCGCGGCACGCCGAATGTCGACTATTACGCGACCTTCGACAATTTCCAGGTCGGCGTGCTCCAGGCGCAATCAATCGAGAAAGGGCTTGGCCTAAAGGAGGGCAAGGGTCCGTTCAACATCGAACTGTTCGGCGGATCGCCCGACGACAACAACGCCTACTTCTTCTACAACGGCGCGATGAGCGTGCTGAAGCCGTACATCGACAGCGGCAAGCTCGTCGTCGCCTCCGGTCAGATGGGTATGGACAAGGTTGCGACCTTGCGCTGGGACGGCGCCACCGCGCAGGCCCGCATGGACAATCTGCTCAGCGCCTACTACGGCAACAAGAAGGTCAACGCCGTGCTGTCGCCGTATGACGGCCTGTCGATCGGCATCATCTCCTCGCTGAAGGGCGTCGGTTATGGCAGCGCCGGCCAGCCGATGCCTATCATCTCGGGCCAGGATGCCGAGGTGCCCTCGATCAAGGCGATGCTGCGCGGCGACCAGTATTCGACCATCTTCAAGGACACCCGCGACCTCGCCAAGGTGACCGCCGACATGGTCGACGCTGCGCTTGCCGGCAAGCAGGTCACCGTCAACGACACCAAGACCTACGAGAACGGCGCCAAGACCGTGCCGTCCTATCTGCTCAAGCCGGTCGTGGTCTACAAGGACAATTGGGAGAAGGTCCTGGTCGAGAGCGGCTACTACAAGAAGGCGCAGTTCCAGTAAGGCTTCTTTTCTTTTCTTTTCCCTCTCCCCGCTTGCGGGGAGAGGGTTAGGGTGAGGGGGAGCCTCCGCGAGGAAGGTAGCAGTGTGTCTCGCGGAGACTCCCCCTCACCCGGATCGCATCTAAAGATGCGATCCGACCTCTCCCCGCAAGCCGGGAGAGGAGCTAACACTGATTGAGGGACGTGAAATCATGACCGCAATGCTGGAGATGCGCAACGTCAGCAAGAGCTTTTCCGGCGTGCAGGCGCTGCGCGATGTCAATTTCTCGGTTGAAGCCGGGCAGATCCACGCCCTCGTCGGCGAGAACGGTGCCGGCAAGTCCACGCTGATGAAGGTGCTCAGTGGCGTCTACCCGGCCGGCAGCTACGAGGGCACCATCATCTTTGATGGCGAGGAGCGCCGCTTCCGCGACATCAACGATTCCGAGGCGCTCGGGATCATCATCATCCATCAGGAGCTGGCGCTGATCCCGCTGATGTCGATCGCCGAAAACATTTTTCTGTCGCACCCGCCGTCCAAGCTTGGCGTCATCGACCGCGACCAGGTATATCGGCGCACGCGCGACCTGCTCGCGCAGGTCGGCCTGAAGGAATCCCCGGATACGCTGATCACCGATCTCGGCGTCGGCAAGCAGCAGCTGGTCGAGATCGCCAAGGCGCTGTCCAAGCGGGTGCGGATGCTGATCCTGGACGAGCCGACCGCGAGCCTCAACGAGGCCGACAGCGCCGCGCTGCTCGAACGTCTCATGGCGTTCCGCGCGCAGGGCATCGGCTCCATCCTGATCTCGCACAAGCTGAACGAGGTCGCCAAGGTCGCCGACCACATCACCGTGCTGCGCGACGGCCGCACCGTTGACGGCATCGACTGCCGCGCCGAGCCGATTCAGGAAGACCGCATCATCCGCAGCATGGTCAACCGCGATCTCGCCCATCGCTTTCCCGAGCGCAGCGTGAAGATCGGCGAGCCCGTTCTCACGGTCGAGAACTGGTCGGTCTACCATCCCATCCATCCCGAGCGGCAGGTGATCAAGAACGTCGATTTCAGCGTGAAACGCGGCGAGGTCGTCGGCATTGCCGGATTGATGGGCGCCGGCCGCACCGAATTCGCGATGAGCCTGTTCGGCCGGTCCTGGGGCACCACGATCAGCGGTCGCATCCGGCTTGAGGGCCATGAGATCGTGCTGCCGAACGTCGCGGCCGCGATCGACGCCGGCCTTGCCTATGTCACCGAGGACCGCAAGCAGCTCGGACTGATCCTCGCCGACGACGTCCGCAAGAACATCACGCTCGCGAGCCTCGACCAGGTCGCGCCGAACCGCGTCATCGACGACATCGCCGAGCTGAAGGTCGCCAGCGACTACCGCAACCGGATGCGCATCCGCTGCTCCGACGTCTACCAGGAGACCAGCCAGCTCTCCGGCGGCAACCAGCAAAAGGTCGTGCTGTCGAAATGGCTGATGACCGACCCCAAGGTCTTGATCCTGGACGAGCCGACCCGGGGCATCGACGTCGGTGCCAAATACGAGATCTACTGTATCATCAACGAGCTTGCGGAAGCCGGCCGCGGCGTGGTGGTGATCTCTTCGGAGATGCCCGAGCTGCTCGGCATCTGCGACCGCATCTGCGTCATGAACGACGGCGCCTTCGTCGGCGAGTTCAAGAGCGCAGACGCAACGCAGGAAAAGATCATGCGCGCCATCATGCGCAACGACAGAAATTATGGAAGCAGCGCCCTTGCGGGTGCGGAGATGGGAGGATCGCAGCCATGACCGACAAGACGGTTTCGCTGCCCGAGGAGGGCCGGCACGGCAGCTTCATCAAGAACAATCTGCGCAATTACGGCATGCTGATGTCGCTGATCGCGATCATGCTGTTCTTCCAGGTCATGACGGGTGGCACGCTGCTGCAGCCGCTCAACCTGACCAATCTGGTGCTGCAGAACAGCTACATCGTCATCATGGCGCTGGGCATGCTGCTGGTGATCGTCACCGGCCATATCGATCTCTCGGTCGGCTCGGTCGCGGGCTTCGTCGGCGCGGTGGCCGCCGTGCTCATGGTGACCTACAAGGTCGACTACACGCTCGCCTTCATCGCCTGCCTGCTGCTGGGCGCGGCGATCGGCGCCGCGCAGGGCTATTGGGTGGCCTATTTCAAGATACCGTCCTTCATCGTCACGCTCGCCGGCATGCTGGTGTTCAAGGGGCTCGCGCTTGCGGTATTGCAGGGCCAGTCGCTCGGACCGTTCCCGGCGACCTTCCAGAAATTGTCGTCGGGCTTCATTCCGGAGATGCTGCCCGAGGCCGGCACGTTGCATCCGACGTCGATGCTGGTCGGTGCGGTGCTCGCGCTCGGCCTCGTCTACGCCAGCGCCAAGGGGCGCTCGCGCGAGCAGCTGCACGGCATCGAGGTCGAGCCTTACGCGTTCTTCCTCGGCAAGAGCATTCTCCTGGCCTGCGCCGTGCTCTATTTCACCTATCTGATCGCCTCGCATCGCGGTCTGCCGAACGTGCTGGTCATCATGACCGCGCTGATCGCGCTCTACGGCTTCGTCACCCGGCGCACCGTCATCGGTCGGCAGGTCTATGCGGTCGGCGGCAACGCGAAAGCGGCAAGCCTGTCGGGCATCAAGACGGAACGGTTGACCTTCCTTACCTTCGTCAACATGGGCGTGCTCGCTGCGCTCGCCGGCCTCGTCTTCGCCGCGCGCCTCAACACGGCAACGCCGAAGGCGGGTCTCGGCTTCGAGCTCGACGTCATCGCCGCCTGCTTCATCGGCGGCGCCTCGGCCTATGGCGGTGTCGGCCGCGTCGGCGGTGCCGTGGTCGGTGCCATGATCATGGGCGTGATGAACAACGGCATGTCCATCCTCGGCATTGGCATCGACTATCAGCAGGTCATCAAGGGACTGGTCCTGCTCGGGGCGGTGTGCATCGACGTGTATAATCAGCGGAGATAGAGACTATCTCTTCGTAGCCCGGATTGCGCTGCGCTCGATCCGGGCTACCATCCAAGATCGACGGCTCTACTGCGTCGTGAACAGCACCGCCGCGATCGCGATGGAAAGGCTCACTGCCGATACGGTTGCCACGGTCGACAGCACGCCCATTCGCCGGAGCGCGATGGCGAAGACGATGATGATGGGCGTTGCGGTCATCAGCCCGATTTGTGCATCGCTCACGTTATCGCTCGCAGCTCCACGGAACCCTGGAGCGTTTGGTACTGCGATCCGGCCGGCAGGACGTTGCGACGGCGCAAACAAATTGATCGGCATTCCCCAAATTTGTCCGGCAACAAACTCGGATCGGCACGGCTGAGCTAAAGCTGGCCGGTGTCCTGATCCGGAAGAGCAGATGTCGGCAGCCGATTGCGAACCACAGGGAACGGGCTGGGGAATCCTGGACGATCTTCCCGGCGATCCCATGATCTGGGTGCTGATCTTCAGCGAGTTCGCCGCCTTCGGTCTGTTTCTCGGTACCTTCACAGTCGCCCGCGCGATCCACCCGGCCGTGTTTGCGGCGGGGCAGGCGGCGCTTGATCCGGGTCTCGCCGGATTAAACACTGTCGTGCTGGTGACGAGCGGTTGGGCCGCAGCCCGGGCTACGAAGGCCGCGCGGGCCAGCGAGAGGCGGGCGACACGATGCTGGCTCCTCACAGCCATGGGGCTTGGTGGCCTGTTCGTGGCGGTCAAGCTCGCCGAATATGCGGAAGAGATCGGGCGCGGCATCGGACTTGAAACCAGTCCGTTCTTCACACTCTATTTCCTCCTGACCGGCTTCCATCTCCTGCACGTCTGCCTCGGCATCATCATCCTCGCATTCGTCTGCCGCCGCGCCGAGGCGTTCGGCGTCGAGACGGGGACGGCCTTCTGGCACATGGTCGATCTGGTCTGGATCGTGATGTTCCCGATTCTTTATCTGGTGCGGTGACGATGCCGGATCGCCTGGAAATCACCTGGCTCGCGCTGATCGGCCTCGCGCTCGCGACCATCATGGTGCCACTACTGGTGCCGCTGCCGCTGCTCGGCGACGCCCTGCTGCTGGCCGTGGCCGCCGTCAAGGGCCGCCGGATTGCGCTCGATTTCCTCGATCTTCGCGCGGCGCCTGCGCTCTGGCGCGGCCTCGTCAGCGCCTGGATCCTCATGGTGGTGCTGTTTGCCTGGCTCACATCCGCCGTCGCCGCCCTGATCTGACCCACTCCTTGCGCCCTGACAAAGAACAGGCCGGGCCAATCGGCAATAGATCGCATCACCGATTTTCTCGACGGGACTCAATTGAAAGGATTGGCAATGGCTGAACGCCTGACCAAGTCGGCCGCTCGAAACGTCTTCTACGGCGGCTCGGCCTTTTTCTTCGCCATCTTCATCGGGCTGACGGCGCACAGCCACTACTACATGGCCACGACATCGACGGACGCGGCGACGCTGACGTCGTCGGTCGCCCGCGGCAAGCATGTCTGGGAGAAGAACTCCTGCATCAACTGCCACACTTTGCTCGGCGAAGGCGCCTATTTCGCGCCCGAAGTCGGCAACGTCTGGGATCGATGGGGCGGCAAGGAGGATCCGGCCGGCGCGCGAGAGACGTTGAAGGCCTGGATGCAGTCGCAGCCTTCGGGCGCGGAGGGCCGGCGACAGATGCCGCAGTTCAACCTCACCGATCAGGAGCTCAACGATCTCGCCGATTTCCTGCAATGGGTGAGCACGATCAAGCGCCAGGATTGGCCGCCGAACAAGGCCGGCTGAGCCCGCCGCTTTCCTCTTTCAAGACAGAGAGAATCCGAGATGAAATATCAAACGCAGAAAGTCGCGATGCTGTATTTCTACGGCGCGCTGACCCTGTTCCTGGCCCAGGTCCTGTTCGGCCTCCTCGCCGGGACCATCTACGTCCTGCCCAACACGCTGTCGGTGCTGCTGCCGTTCAACATCGTCAGGATGATCCACACCAATGCGCTGATCGTGTGGTCGTTGCTCGGCTTCATGGGCGCGACCTACTACCTGCTGCCTGAGGAAACCGAGACCGAGCTGTACAGCCCGCTGCTCGCAAAGATCCAGTTCTGGATGTTCTTCGGCGCAGCGGGCGTCGCGGTGGTCGGCTATCTCTTCCACTACCATGAAGGCCGCGAGTTCCTCGAGCAGCCCTTCATCATCAAGGTCGGCATCGTCGTCGTCTGCCTGATGTTCCTGTTCAACGTGACCATGACCGCGCTCAAGGGACGCAAAACCACGGTCACCAACATCTTGCTGTTCGGCCTGTGGGGCGTTGCGATCTTCTTCCTGTTCGCCTTCTACAATCCGGCGAACCTCGCCGTCGACAAGATGTACTGGTGGTACGTCGTCCATCTCTGGGTCGAGGGCGTCTGGGAGCTGATCATGGCCTCCGTGCTCGCCTATCTCATGATCAAGCTCAATGGCATCGATCGCGAGGTGGTCGAGAAGTGGCTCTACGTCATTATCGGCCTCGCGCTGTTCTCCGGGATTCTCGGCACCGGCCACCACTTCTACTGGATCGGCGCGCCCGGCTACTGGCAGTGGATCGGCTCGCTGTTCTCGACGCTCGAGGTCGCGCCGTTCTTCACGATGGTGATCTTCACGGTGCAGATGACCTGGAAGGCCGGCCGCAAGCATCCGAACCGCGCCGCGCTGCTGTGGTCGGTCGGCTGTTCGGTGATGGCGTTCCTGGGGGCCGGCGTCTGGGGTTTCCTGCACACGCTGTCCTCGGTGAACTACTACACCCACGGCACCCAGGTCACCGCCGCGCATGGCCATCTCGCCTTCTTCGGCGCCTATGTGATGCTCAATCTTGCCGTGATGGCTTACGCCATCCCGCAGATCAAGGGACGCGCACCCTATAACCAGTGGCTCAGCATGACGAGCTTCTGGATCATGTGCACGGCCATGATGACGATGACGTTCGCGCTGACCTTTGCCGGCGTGGTCCAGGTCCATCTCCAGCGCGTGCTCGGCCAGGGCTACATGGACGTGCAGGACCAGCTCGCCTTTTTCTACTGGGTGCGGCTCGGCTCCGGTGGGTTCGTCGCGATCTCCGCGCTGATGTTCGTCTGGGCGGTGCTGGTGCCCGGCCGCGAAAAGCTGGCGACCATTCCCGCCGCGCTGCAGCCGGCCGAGTAAGCGTGACGGCGGCCGCGTTTCGTCGCGGCCGCCGCTTCAGACATCTACGGAGAGAGATCATGAAAGCAGCCCTTCACGCCTTGGCCGCGCCCGCACCCGCGCTACCGGCCTACGTCGCAAGCGGCAACGAGTGTGCCCTGTTCGAGCACGCCTGGCGGCACCGGCTTCCGGTCCTGCTGAAGGGGCCGACCGGTTGCGGCAAGACGCGTTTCGTCGCGCATATGGCGGCGCGGCTGGGCTTGCCGCTCCACACCGTCGCCTGCCACGACGATCTCACCGCCGCCGATCTCACCGGCCGCTATCTGCTGAGGGGCGGCGACACCGTGTGGACCGACGGTCCATTAACGCGCGCGGTCCGCGAGGGCGGCATCTGCTATCTCGACGAGGTGGTGGAAGCCCGCAAGGACGTCACCGTCGTGCTGCATCCGCTCACCGATGACCGCCGTATCCTTCCGCTGGAGCGAACCGGCGAGGAGCTCGCTGCTCCCGCGAGCTTCATGCTCGTCGTCTCCTACAATCCCGGTTACCAGACCCTGCTCAAGGCGTTGAAGCCATCGACGCGGCAGCGCTTCGTCGCCATCGAGTTCGGCTTCCTGCCAGCCGAGCAGGAGATTGCGGTGGTGTCGGCCGAGAGCGGGCTGCCACCGGATCGCGTACGGCCGCTGGTCGCGCTTGCCGGACGCCTGCGGGCGTTGAAGGGGCATGATCTGGAGGAGGGCGTCTCGACCCGGCTCGTGGTGTATTGCGCGACCTTGATCGCGGCGGGTGTCTCGATCGCCGATGCCGTGCTCGCCGGCATGATCGAGCCGCTGACCGACGATTCCGACGTCAAGGCGGCGCTGCTGGATGTCGCGCGCGCCGTGATCGGGTGAGGCAGGTTCCATGCTCGACTTCCTCGAACTTGAGGAGACGGTCGGCCGCGCCTGGCATCGGATGGTCGGCGGCACCGCGAGCTATCCGGTTCACGATGATCACGCGGTGGCACTTGCGGACATCAGAGGCCGGCTCGCGGTGATGTTCCGTGCGCTTGGCGGCGAGACGGGCGTTCAGATCGCGAGCGCGGGCGCACGCAGGGCGGGCCATCGGCCCGGCTGGCGGCAACGCATCGGCCTTGGAGACGAACGTCTCGAACAGCCGGGCCGCGACGCCGCGACCATCTTCCTTCCCGATCGCATCGCGATATTTGCCGACCGCGGCCTCAACACATGCCTCTATCGCTGGCTTACGGCGTGGTTCGCGGTCGCGCCGATCGAGACGATCACGGAGGATGATCCGCTGCGGCGGGACCTTCTGGTCTTGCGCCGGGCGAGCGAGACGGCGGTCTTCGTGCTCACGCAGTTTCCCGGGCTCGCCGCCGATTACGCGCGGCTCGCCGCAGCAATGGCCAAGGCCCGGCCGCGACGTCCGTTGCCGCGTCTCGAGCAGGAGATCGAGCAGATCGCTCTCGCCTTGCTCGGGGCCGGAAAGGCGTCCGCAAGCCGGCTGTGGCCGGCGATGATGGGGACAGGTCCGCTGCCGGACAAGGCACCGCCGGGCTATCGCTCGGTGCTGCCGTGTCCGCTCTGGGGCGATTGCTGGACGCGCGAGCTCTCGCCCGCGCATGCGGGCGGCGATGCGTGCGCACCGGGCGCGAATGCCGTGGCCCAGGATAATCGCAAGCGCTTTGCCGTGCGCGAGCGCGGGGACAACCCCAACCGCCGCGATCCCTTCGTGCTCAACCGCTTCGAAAAGATTCTCGCAATGGCCGAGATGGTCAATGTCGACCGTCCGGCTGACGACAGCGAGGATGAGGACGCGCAGAAGGCCGCCGACGATCTCGAGGAGATGACGCTGAGCCGCCGCAGCGGCAAGCCGGCGAGCCGGCTCAAATTCGATCTCGACCTGCCGCCGGAAGCCCTCGATGCCTCGCCGCTGAAGGCTGACCTCACCTATCCCGAATGGGACTACCGCAGCAGCTCCTACCTCTCCGATCACTGTCGCGTGCTCGCGGGCGCCGCGTCCGAGACCGGCGAGACCTGGTCGCCCGACGAGACGATGCGCCGGCATATCCGTCAGGTGCGGCAGCGCTTCGAGATCTTGCGGCCGCGCCGCGAATTGATGCGCGCCCAGGCTGACGGACACGACCTCGACCTCGACGCGCTCGTGCGCGCCCGCTGCGATCTTCGCGCCGGCAGCGGCGGCGGTCTCGATCGCATCCATGTCGCGATGCGCCCGCAGGGGCACGATCTCGCCGTCACGCTGCTTGTCGACGTCTCGCTCTCGACGGACGCCTGGGTCGACGGCCATCGCGTGCTCGACGTCGAGAAGGAGGCGCTACTCGTGCTCGCGCACGGCCTGTCGGCCTGCGGCGATCACCACAGCATCCTGACCTTCACCTCGCGCCGGCGATCCTGGGTGAGGCTTGAGACCGTCAAGGCCTTCGGCGAGCCGATGAGCGGGACAGTGGAGCGTCGTATCGGCGCGCTGAAGCCCGGCTATTACACGCGGATCGGCGCGGCGGTGCGCCACGCCTCGGCCGAGCTCACGCGTCAGCCCCAGCGCAAGAAGCTGCTGCTCGTCCTCACCGACGGCAAGCCGAACGATGTCGATCATTACGAAGGCCGCTTCGCGGTCGAGGACACCCGCAAATCGGTGCAGGAGGCGCGCCGGCTCGGCATCGCCGCCTTCGGCGTCACGGTGGACGCAACCGCGCAATCCTATTTCCCGACGCTGTTCGGGCGCGGCGGCTACGCCATCGTCGGCAACATCCGCCGACTGCCCGCGGCGCTGCCGGCGATTTACCGGCAGGTGGCGCACTGATTCAGGAAAGGGTGCGGCGTTCCGATCTCGGGGGTGAGCTATTGCCCATGCTATGGGTATATGATCGAATGGCGGGATGGACCAGGGCCGGCCGAAACCCGATCTGATCATCTTCGACTGCGACGGCGTGCTGGTCGACAGTGAGCTGTTGAGCTGTCGGTGCCTGTCCGACGTGCTGGCCGAATGCGGCATCGCGCTGAGCCCGGAGCAGGCGCTCGAGCTCTTTCTCGGACGCAGCACGAAAGCGGTCGAGCAGCATTATCGTGATCTCGGGCAGGTCGTGCCGGACGGCTTTCTGCCGCGCTTGAAGTCGCATGTGTTGAGCACGTTCGCCGGATCACTTCAGCCGATCGCGGATATTGCCACCGTGATATCGGAATTGCGGTCACCATTCTGCGTGGCCTCGTCCAGCGACATCGACCGTGTCGCGCTCTCCCTTGACGTTACCGGCCTGCGGGCGCATTTCGGCGGCCGGATTTACACCGCGCAGATGGTCAGGCATGGCAAGCCGGCGCCCGATCTCTTTCTGTACGCGGCCGAGCAGATGGGCACGCAACCTGCGCGCACGCTGGTGATCGAGGACAGTGCGAGTGGCGTGCAGGCGGGCAAGGCGGCCGGCATGATGGTCTGGGGATTTGCCGGCGGCAGCCATTATCGCGGACGCGACGGGCAGGCTATACTGTCGGGTGCGGGGGCCGACCGGGTCTTCGCGCGCATGATCGATTTCTAAGGACGCCTGACGCCTGCCATGGCCGCCGAGAACGAAAAGTCCAGGCTCGATGACGCCGCGCGTGCCGGCTGGCTCTATTTCATTGCCGGTCACACCCAGGACGAGATCGCGAAGATGCTCCAGGTGTCGCGCGCGTCGGCGCAGCGGCTGGTGTCGCTGTGTCTAGCCGAGCGGCTCATCACCTTCCGGCTCGAACATCCCATCGCCGCGTGCATGGAGCTGGCGGCGCGGTTGAAGGAACGTTTCGACCTCGCCCATTGCGAGGTGGTGCCGGCGGATCCCGCCGCGCCGCAGGCCACGGCGGGCATTGCCGAACGCTGCGCCAATCTGCTCGATTCCACGCTGCGTTCGGAAACCCCCGTCATCGTTGCGCTCGGCACGGGACGCGCCGTGCGCGCCGCGGTCGAGCGCGTCACGCCGATTGACCGGCCCAACCACCAGATCGTCTCGCTGGTCGGCAATATCTCCGCCGACGGTTCGGCGAGCTTCTACGACACCGTCGGCCGGCTTGCCGACCGCACCGGCGCGCGGCACTATCCGATGCCGCTGCCGTTCCTGATGTCATCCGAGGATGAGCGCAACAAAATGGTCCGGATCGAGCCGATCGCGAAGGTGAAGGCCGTCGCAGCCAAGGCGGATTTGCGCCTCGTCGGCATCGGTCAGATGGACCAGAAGGCGCAGGTCCATGTCGACGGCTTCGTCACCCGCGACGAATTGTTCGAGATGATGCGGCAAGGGGCGATCGGCGAGATCACCGGCTGGGCCTATGATTCCAAGGGCCGCCTGCTGAAGGCCGGCACCAACAGGCGCCTGACCAGCATCCCGCCGGAAGTGCCCGCGAAGACCACGACGATCGGCGCCGCCGTCGGCGCGGCCAAGGTGCCGGCGATTGCTGCGGCGTTGAATGGACGGTTGATCAACGGCCTGATCACGGACGAGGCGACGGCAAGGGCGATTCTGGAGCGCTGAGGCGGCTCGCTCTTCGTGCCGGGGAGGCAGGCGGTCTTTCCCCACACCACACTGTCATCGTCCGCGCAGGCGACGATCCAGTACGCCGCGGCTCCTCTTGGGGCAAACCAATAGACGACACGGCGTACTGGATGCCCCGCTTTCGCGGGGCAAGACACTGGGTGGGAGACGAGAGCTCAGCCCATCTCCCGCACCGCAGCACTCATAAGTTGCGCGAACAGCTTTGCGCCTGCTTGACAACGGCCCGCCCTCAGTCGAACATACGCCCAACGCGTGGGCATATGCTCAAAAGCGCGATTCTAGGGAGGTCACCGTGAAACACGTCCTCGGCGCCGTCTGCGGCGCGTCTTGCCTGTTGCTGGCCGTCCCCGCGATGGCTGAAACGACCCTGACGATCGCCACCGTGAACAACGGCGACATGATCCGGATGCAGGGGCTGACGGCCGAATTCACCAAGAAGAACCCCGATATCAGCGTCAAATGGGTGACGCTGGAAGAGAACGTGCTGCGCCAGCGCGTCACCACCGACATCGCCACCAAGGGCGGCCAGTTCGACGTCCTCACGATCGGCACCTACGAGGTGCCGATCTGGGCCAAGAAGGGCTGGCTGGTGCCGCTGGCCAATCTCGGCGCCGACTACGACGTCGCCGACCTCCTGCCCAAGATCAAGGATGCGGTCTCGGTCGACGGCAAGCTCTACGCCGCGCCGTTCTACGGCGAGAGCTCGATGGTGATGTACCGCACCGACCTGTTCGACAAGGCCGGCCTCAAGATGCCGGAAAAGCCGACCTGGGATTTTGTCATCGACGCCGCCAAGAAGCTCACCGACAAGAGCGCCGGCGTCTACGGCATCTGCCTGCGCGGCAAGGCCGGCTGGGGCGAGAACATGGCGTTCCTCTCCGCCATGGCCAATTCCTACGGCGCACGCTGGTTCGATGAGAAGTGGCAGCCGCAGTTCAACACGCCGGAATGGAAGGCGACCCTCACGACCTATGTCGACCTGATGAAGCAGGCCGGCCCTCCCGGTGCGAGCTCGAACGGCTTCAACGAGAACCTCGCGCTGTTCAATGCCGGCAAGTGCGCAATGTGGATCGATGCCACGGTCGCGGCGTCCTTCGTCACCAATCCGAAGGACTCCAAGGTCGCCGAAAAGGTCGGCTTCGCGCTCGCGCCCAACACGGGCCTTGGCAAGAACGCCAACTGGCTGTGGGCCTGGAATCTCGCGATCCCCGCGGGTTCGAAGAAGGCGGAAGCCGCCGAGAAGTTCATCGCCTGGGCAACGAGCAAGGACTACACCAAGACCGTCGCCGCAAAGGAGGGTTGGGCCAACGTGCCGCCGGGCACCCGAACCTCTCTGTACCAGAACCCCGAATATCTGAAGGTCGCCCCGTTTGCGAAGCTGACGCTGGCCTCGATCGATGCCGCCGATCCGAACAAGCCGACGGTGAAGCCGGTGCCCTATGTCGGCGTGCAATATGCCGCGATCCCCGAATTCCAGGGCATCGGCACGCAGGTGGGCCAGCAGTTCTCGGCCGCGCTTGCGGGATCGATGACGGTCGATGCCGCGCTCACCGCGGCGCAATCCTCAACCGAGCGCGAGATGAAGCGCGCCGGCTACATCAAGTGAGATCGAACTCTCCCTCCTGAGCTCAGACTTGCGGCCATCCACCGCTAAGGATGGATGGCCGCCGTCTTCCCGCAAGCGGAGAAGCCTAGAATGGCAACCCGGCAGACGCAGCTTCTCGCACGGATGCTCCTGACGCCGGCCGTCGGACTGCTGTTCATCTGGATGATCGTCCCGCTCGCGCTGACGCTCTATTTCTCGACACTGCACTACAGCCTGCTGGATCCCGGCTCGGAATCATTCGTCGGGCTGGAAAACTTCCGCTACTTCCTCACCGATCCCGCGTTCCTCGCCTCCCTCCAGAACACGCTGGTGCTGGTCGGCTCGGTGCTGGCGCTGACCGTCCTGCTCGGAATTCCGCTGGCGCTGTTGCTCGACCAGCCCGTGATCGGCCTCAACATCGTGCGGCTGATGGTGATCGCGCCGTTCTTCGTCATGCCGACGGTGAGCGCACTGGTCTGGAAGAACCTGTTGATGCATCCGGTGTCCGGGCTGTTTGCCTGGATCGCGTCGCTGTTCGGCTTGACGCCGATCGACTGGTTTACCGACGCGCCGCTGCTCGCGGTGATCCTGATCGTGTCCTGGCAATGGCTGCCGTTCGCCACGCTGATTTTGCTCACTGCGATGCAGTCGCTCGACGAGGAGCAGAAGGAAGCCGCCGAAATGGACGGCGCCAGCGCGGTCTCGACCTTCATCTACATTACGCTCCCGCACCTCGCGCGTCCCATCACGGTGGTGATCCTGATCGAGACGATCTTCCTGCTCACCGTCTTTGCCGAAATTTACGTCACCACGGGTGGCGGCCCAGGACTGTCGACCACCAACATCGCTTTCCTGATCTATTCGCAGGCACTGATCCAGTACGATGTCGGCACCGCCTCGGCGGGCGGCCTCGTCGCTGTCGTGATCGCCAACGTCGTAGCCTTCTTCCTGGTCCGCATCGTCGGCCGCAATCTGGAGGCATGAGACATGGCGCGGATGGCGACGAGGCGGCGGGTGGTGGTCTCGACGATCGGGGCGTGGTTCTTCGGCTTCCTGATCTTTTTCCCGATCCTCTGGATGGTGCTGGCGAGCTTCAAGACCGAACTTGAGGCCTTCGCGATTCCGCCGTCCTTCCTGTTCTTCCACTGGACCACCGAGAACTACGCGACCGTGCAGGAGCGCAGCGACTATTTCCTCCACGCGATGAACTCGATCATCATCGCCGGCGGTTCGACGCTCATTGCGCTATTGATCGCGATCCCCGCCGCCTGGTCGATGGCGTTCTCGCCGACCAAGCGCACCAAGGACATCCTGCTCTGGATGCTCTCGACCAAGATGATGCCACCGGTCGGCGTGTTGGTGCCGATCTACCTGATCTACAAGTCCTTCGGCCTGCTCGATTCCCGCATCGGCCTGGTTTTCATCCTGTGCCTCGGAAACTTGCCGATCGTGATCTGGATGCTCTTCACCTATTTCAAGGAGATCCCGCGCGACATCCTGGAAGCCGCGCGCATGGACGGCGCCACCATCGGCCGCGAGCTGGTCTATGTCCTGACGCCGATGGCGATCCCGGGGCTCGCATCGACCATGCTGCTGAACCTGATCCTGGCCTGGAACGAGGCGTTCTGGACGCTCAATCTGTCGACCTCGAACGCTGCGCCGCTCACCACGTTCATCGCGTCCTATTCGAGCCCGGAAGGGCTGTTCTGGGCAAAGCTGTCGGCAGCGTCGACGCTGGCGATTGCGCCCATTCTCGTCCTCGGTTGGTTCAGCCAGAAGCAGCTCGTGCGCGGGCTCACCTTTGGCGCGGTAAAGTAGGAAGGGCTGCCGGATCATGGGTCAGATCACACTTCAGGACGTGCAGAAATCCTTCGGCCCCGTGCACATCATCAAGGGCGCGGACCTGGAGATTGCCGACGGGTCGTTCGTGGTGTTCGTGGGGCCATCGGGCTGCGGCAAGACCACGCTCTTGCGGCTGATCGCGGGGCTCGAGGACGTCTCCGGCGGCAAGATCCTGATCGACGGCAAAAACGTGGTCGACACGCCACCGGCCAAACGCGGGCTCTCGATGGTATTCCAGTCCTATGCGCTCTATCCGCATATGAGCGTGCGCGGCAACATCGGCTTCGGCCTGAAGATGGCGGGGCTGGCCAAGGACGAGATCAACCGCAAGGTCGAGGCCGCCGCCGCGACGCTGAACCTCACGCCCTATCTCGACCGCAAGCCGCGCGAGCTCTCCGGCGGCCAGCGCCAGCGCGTCGCGATCGGGCGTGCCATCGTCCGCGAGCCCAAGGCGTTTTTGTTCGACGAGCCACTCTCCAATCTCGACGCGGCGTTGCGTGTGCAGATGCGCATCGAGGTGACGCGGCTCCAGAAGCAGCTCGGCACCACCGCGGTCTACGTCACCCACGACCAGGTCGAGGCCATGACCATGGCCGACAAGATCGTGGTGCTTAACGGCGGCAAGATCGAGCAATACGGCTCGCCGCTGGAGCTCTACGAGAAGCCGGCCAACCTTTTCGTCGCCGGCTTCATCGGCTCGCCCAAGATGAACTTCGTCACCGGCGAGCACGCCCTGCAGAAGGGCGCGGCAACGATCGGGGTGCGGCCGGAGCATCTCAAGATCGAGCGCGACGGTGCCGGCGGCTGGCAGGGAACGATCGCGGTGGCCGAGCATCTCGGCAGCGACACCTTCCTCTATGTCGATGCCGGTCCGCTCGGCATGCTGACGGCGCGCTACATCGGTGAATTGAGCCTGCACGCCGGCGACCATGTATCGCTGGTGCCGGAGCCCCCGCGCATCCATCGCTTCGACGCAAGCGGCAACGCGGTCAGGCTCTGACAAGAACCGGCAAAAAAGACAAGAATCGGAAAGAACAACATGTACCTGGAAAAATTCAAGCTGAACGGGAAGACGGCGTTCATCACCGGCGGCGGGCAGGGCATCGGGCTCGCCTGCGCGGAAGCGCTGGCTGAAGCCGGCGCCAGGGTGGTCATCGGCGATCGTGACAGCAAGGTCGCCGATGATGCGAAAGCCAGCCTGAAGGCGAAGGGCTACGACATCGAGACGGCGATCATGGACGTCACCGACACCAGGCGCGTGGCGGAAGTGGCCAACGACCTCGTCGCCCGCCACGGCAAGGTCGACATCCTCGTCAACAACGCCGGCATCGCCCGCAGCGAGACAGCCGCGGAGACCGTGACCGACGAGCACTGGCTCAATGTGATCGACGTCAATCTCAACGGCACCTTCTGGTGCTGTCGTGAGTTCGGCAAGCACATGCTCAAGGCGAAGAGCGGCGCCATCGTCAATGTCGGATCGATGTCCGGCTTCATCGTCAACAAGCCGCAGGAGCAGTGCTTCTACAATGCGTCCAAGGCCGGCGTGCACCATCTGACGAAATCGCTGGCCGCCGAATGGGGCGCGCGCGGTATCCGCGTCAACGCGGTGGCGCCGACCTACATCGAGACGCCGCTCAACGCCTTCGTGAAGAGCAATCCGAGAATGTACGACGCCTGGATCGGTGGAACCCCGATGGCGCGGATGGGGCAGGTCGAGGAGATCGCCTCGGTGGTGCTGTTCCTCTCCTCCGAGGCCGCGAGCCTGATGACCGGCAGCATCGTGCTGGTGGATGGCGGCTACACTTGCTGGTAGGCTTGCGTCAAAACTGACGAGAGCTTCCGGGGGCGACAATGCCGCGAGCGTATATCGGCGTCGATGTAGGGACCAATAGCACGCGGGCAGGGGTGTTCGACGAGGCGGGCACCTTGCTGGCGATCGCACGGCATCCGATCAGGATATGGCACGAGGCGGGTGACATCGTCGAACAGTCGTCCCAGGATATCTGGGACGCTTGCACGGCGTCGGTACGGGCCGCGATGGCGGAAGCTGCAATCGCGCCCGACAGCGTCGGCGGTATCGGTTTCGACGCCACCTGCTCCCTCGTGGTGCTCGACCGGCAAGGCGGGCCGCTCACTATCAGCACCTCCGGCGACCGGCAGCGCAACGTCATCGTCTGGATGGATCACCGCGCCACGGCCGAGGCGCGGCTGATCAACGAGACCGGTGACGCCGTGCTGCGCTATGTCGGCGGCTCGATCTCGCCAGAGATGGAAATGCCGAAACTGCTGTGGCTGAAGCGGCATATGCGCGCGAGCTTCGACGCTGCAGGGCACTTTTTCGATCTGGCAGACTACTTGACCTGGCGCGCCACCGGTTCGCTGCAACGCTCGACCTGCACCGTCACCTGCAAATGGAACTATCTCGCCCATGACGGTGGCGGCTGGAGCGCGCCATTCTTCAAGCGGATCGGCCTGTCGGACTTCGTCAACGAGAAATACGCCCGCATTGGCACCGAGATCGTCGCGCCCGGCACGCGGCTCGGCGCCGGTCTAACCGGTACGGCAGCTGCCGATCTTGGCTTGTCACCGGGCACACCGGTCGGAGCGTCCCTGATCGATGCCCATGCCGGCGGCATTGGCGCAATCGGCGGCCGCGACGGATCGGGCGGGATGAGCGACGTTGGCGACCGTCTCGCCTACATCATGGGAACGTCGGCCTGCATCATGGCGACGACGAAAGAACCGTGCTTCGTGCCGGGCGTGTGGGGTCCTTATTACTCCGGCATGGTGCCGAATTTCTGGCTTAACGAGGGCGGGCAGTCGGCTGCGGGCGCCGCGATCGACCATCTTCTCAAATCGCATCCCGGCCACGCCGAGGCGAGCGCCGCCGCGCGCAACGAGGGTCTCGACCTCATCGAGTTCCTCGAACGCCGCATCATCGCGCGCGCCGGCGGCGCCAGCCGCGCCGCGCTGCTGGCCCGCGATGTCCATGTGCTTCCCGAGTTCATCGGTAACCGCTCGCCCTATGCCGACCCTGAAACGCGCGCGGTAATCGCAGGCCTCGATCTCGACACCGACATCGCCTCGATGGAGCGGCTCTTCGTCGCTGGCCTCTGCGGTCTCGCCTATGGGCTTGCCGAGGTGATCGAGGCCTTTGCCGCGCATGGCGTCCACTCCAGCATCATGATCATGGGCGGCGGCGCAAGCCGCAGTCCGCTGGTGCGGCAGATCATGGCCGATACGACCGGCCTCACCGTGGCGCTGCCGCAGACCGGGGAGCCGGTGCTGCTCGGCGCTGCCATGCTCGGCGCGGTCGCCGGTGGCGCCTACGCCTCGATCGGGGAGACCATGGCAAAGATGTCGGCGCTGGGACGGAAAAGCGAGCCGACCACGCCCGACATCGCCGCCTTCCACGCCCGCAAGCGCGAGGTCTACAGATTGCTGCGCGAGGTCGATCGCGGCAGCCGCGTCGCGATGCGTGGAATGGCCGGAGGTTGAATCGGATGTTGATTTCCTGCGGCGACGCGCTGATCGATTTCGTCCCGACGCGGAACACCGACAGGCGCGAAGCGGTGATGCCGGCGGTCGGCGGCTCCTGCCTCAACGTCGCAATCGGCATGGCGCGGCTCGGCGCGCCGACCGGCTTTGTCGGTGGGATCTCGACGGACATGTTCGGGCGCATGATCGCCGACCACGCCGCTGCCTCCAATGTCGAGCTCGCGCTCGCCACCCGCAGCGAACACCAGACCACGCTCGCCTTCGTTCGCATCGTCGCCGGCGAGTCGCATTACGCCTTCTACGACGCCGAGACCGCGACGCGGAATTGGACCTACCGGCGCGGCTCCATTCCATTCGCGACCGTCGAAGCGCTCCATGTCGGCTCGACCACGCTCGTCAATGACCAGGGCGCGACCGAGACCAGGGCCCTGATCGCGGGCGCACGAGCGTCCTCGACGATCTCCTTTGATCCGAACTGCCGGCCCAACCTCGTGAAGGACAGGCCGGCTTATCTCGCCCGCATGACCGAGTTTGCGGCCAGCGCCGATCTCATCAAGATGTCGGACGTCGATTTTGCCTATCTGTTCGCCGACGAGCCGTATCACCAGCGAGCGAGCACGCTGCTCGCACGCGGCGCGAGCCTCGTCGTCATCACCCGTGGGGACAACGGTGCAATCGCGTGGCATGCGGGGGCAGGGCAGATCGAGGTCGCCGCCCCCAAAGTCGTGGTCGCCGACACCATCGGCGCGGGCGACAGTTTTCAGGCTGCGTTGTTGTTCGCCCTGCACAAGCAGGGACGTCTCGCCCGACAGCAACTTAAGGATATCGGCGCAGACGAGCTTCGCCGCGCGCTGTCGTTTGCCGCCAACTGCGCCGGGCTGACCTGCACCCGTCCGGGCGCCGATCCGCCCTGGAGCCACGAGATCAGTTGGAGCTCGTAGGCCGCGTCACATCCGCGCGACCGCCTTCTCGGCACACTTCAGGAAGGTGCGGATCAGCGGACTCTGGGAGTCGCGCCGCCAGCAGACTGCGATGTCGATGGAATCGGTCGCATCCCGCAGCGTCCGGAATACGACCCCGCGCGGCGCGCCGAGCTGGGCGCAGGCGGGCAGGATGGCCAGGCCTTCACCGGCGAGAACCAGGCTCATCGCCGAATGCACCGTCTCCACCCGGCTCGCAATCGGCATCACGATCTGATGCCGCCGCAGCAGGGCCGCGACCGCGGAGGAGGAGGGGTCCCGCTCCGGCGGCGGCAGCGCGATCAGCGGACGGCCTTGTAGTCGTGTCATTGGCACCGCGCTCAGGCGCGCAAGCGGCGAACGGTTTGGCACCGCCAGCATGAACGGCTGCGCGCCGATTCGGGCCACCTGAATCTCGGGATGGTTGATGGCTGGCATGCACAGCGCGGCGGTGACGCTGCGGTCGAGCAGACGCTGCTCGCGCGTCGTGGCACTGAGCTCGGCGAAATCGAGATCGACGCCGGGAATGGATCGCCGCAACTCCGGGATGAGACGCGGCAGCATCGCGTTCGCCAGCACGAACATGTAGCCGACGGACAGCCGACCACGGCTGCCGGCCGCGACCGCGCGCGCGGCTTCGATGCCGTCGGCTGCCAGCGCCAGCGCCTCGCCGGCGCGCGCCAGCAGCGCCTGGCCCGCTTCGGTCAAATCCATGCCGCGCGTGCCACGGCGGAACAGCGGCGCGCCGACCTCGGCCTCCAGCTTGCGGATCTGGACCGAGAGCGGCGGCTGCGCCATCCGCAGCCGCTCGGCAGCCTTGCCGACACTGCGCGTCTCGGCGACGGCGACGAAATAGCGGAGCCGGCGAAGATCCATTGGCATACCGAAAACGTATGGGTTGGTGTGCAAAATCGTATTGGACGCCGAGTTAACAAAACTGTCATCCTCGCTGTCAATGCTATCGGCCAACGGCGGCCGGCTTCGGGAGCGATGTGACGATGAACGGCGATCCTTGCCTGCTATCCGCAACCATGCTGCGCGGCCTCATCGCGACAAAGCAGATCTCGCCCGTCGAGCTCACCCGTGCGGTGCTCGCCCGTGCCGAGGCGCTCCAGCCCGAGCTGAACTGCTTCATCACGATCTGCGGCGACGAGGCGCTTGCCGCCGCGCGCGAGGCCGAGCGCAAGCTGATGGCCGGCGAGCCGCTCGGCCTGCTGCACGGCATCCCCGTCACCGTCAAGGACATCGTCAACACCAGGGGCGTGAAGACCAGTTTCGGCGCCATTCCTTACAAGGACAATGTTCCGGACGAGGATGCCGTCGCGGTTGTGCGGCTCCGTGCGGAAGGCGCCATCCTGATCGGCAAGACCACGACGCCCGAATTCGGCAGCAAATGCCTGACCGACTCGCCGCTGTTCGGCCGCACCCGCAATGCGTGGAGCGCCGAGCGCTCGTCGGGCGGCTCTAGTGGCGGCGCGGCGGTGGCGGTGGCGAGCGGCATCGCGCCGCTTGCGATCGCGACCGATGGCGGCGGCTCGACGCGGATTCCCGCCGCTTGCAACGGCGTGGTCGGATTGAAGCAGAGTAACGGCGTCATCCCGCACAGCCAGGCGCTGGACGTCTTCGGCAACCAGACCTACGTCACGCCGATGACGCGGACCGTCGCCGACACCGCGCTGATGATGCAGGCGATGGCCGGCGAGGATCCTTGCGATCCCTGGTCGATCGGCGTTCCCGTGCCGGACTTCGCCGGCACGGCCGCTCCGCGCGGCGATCTGCGTGGGCAGAAAATCCTGTATTGTCTGTCGCCGCCCGGACGCCCTGTCTCTGCCGACGTCGCAGCCAGCTTCAAGGCGAGTCTCGATCGACTCACGGGCCTGGGTGCCGAGCTCGAGGAGTTTTCGGGCGAGGGGTTCGACATCGAGCCGATCTGGCGCGCCATCAACCACACGGTCTGGCGCACGCGCTTTGCCAAACTCGCGGCCGAACATGGGGACCAGCTGAGCGAGGCCTTCCTCAAGCAGCTCGCGCTTGCCACCGACGTCAGCGGCGTCGCCTATCAGGAGGCGATGTTCGCGCGTACGGCGCTGTTCCGCCGGGTGCAATCCCTGCTTGCGCGCGGGCATCTCTTGGCCACGCCGACCATCACCCGTACGGCGCTGCCGATCAAGCAGGACCTGTTCGGCACCATCGAGATCGACGGGGCGCATTTCGACAGCATTCGGCCGCACTGGTTCCCCTGGACCATGCCGTTCAACATGACCGGACACCCCGCGATCAGTCTGCCCTGCGGCTTCGGCCCCGACGGCCTGCCGATCGGCTTGCAACTCGTAGGCCGCTTCCGCAGCGATGCTGACTTGCTGCGCGTGAGCGCGCTGTTCGAGGCGTCGCAAGGCCTTCTGTCCCGCTGGCCCGGCTGGGGTGAGGCACATGCTGCAAAGGACTTGTTTGCAAAGCACTTGCCTCCGGTGCCCGGACATGTTGATCGTGCTGCGAGTGAGCCCTGAATCCGAGCGCGCATGAACGTATTTGTCCCAATGCGGCATGACGCCCGCAATCCCGTCGGTGTCGTCCTGGCTTTCGCCAGGACGACGTCGGAGCTCGTGAGCGCATGAGCGTATTTGTCCTCCGACGTCTGCTGACCTTGCTGGCGACCCTGGTCGGCGCGTCCGTGATCATTTTCCTGGTGTTGGATGCTCTCCCGGGCAACGCCGCGCAGATGCTAATGGGCGCCGATGCCTCGGCCGACGCGGTGCGTGCGCTCACCGTCAAGCTCGGGCTCGACCAGCCGCTGGCGGTTCGCTATCTGCAGTGGATCAAGGGGCTGCTCGTCGGCGATCTCGGCAATTCCTATGTCTACGGCACGCCGGTCGCAAGCCTGATTGCGGAGCGGCTGGTGCTGACCATTCCGCTCGCGATGATGTCCATGCTGATCACCGTGACGCTGGCGCTGTCGGCCGGCATCTACACCGCCGCCAACCACAACAAGCTCGGCGACGTCGGCGTGATGTCGCTGACGCAGGTGGGCATCGCGCTGCCGAATTTCTGGTTCGCGATCCTGCTGGTGCTGTTGTTTTCGGTGCGGCTGCAATGGCTGTCCGCGGGCGGTTTCCCCGGTTGGGAGGACGGCATCTGGCTCGGAATCAAGTCGCTGCTGCTGCCGGCGGTGTCGCTCGCGGTGGTGCAGGCCGCGATCCTCGCACGCGTCACGCGCTCGGCCGTGCTGGAAGTGCTGCGTGAAGACTTCGTCCGCACGGCGCGCGCAAAGGGCCTCGGCAAGCGCGAGGTGCTGTGGCGTCACGTGCTGCGCAACGCCATGATCCCCGTGATGACGGTGATGGGCCTGCAATTCGCCAATCTGCTCGCCGGCACCATCGTGATCGAGAACGTGTTCTATCTGCCGGGCCTCGGCCGCCTGATTTTTCAGTCGATCGCCAACCGCGACCTCATCGTGGTGCGCAACTGCGTGATGCTGCTCGCGACTATGGTCGTCATCGTCAATTTCGTGGTCGACGTGCTCTATGCCTTCGTCGATCCCCGCATCAAGGTTCACGACCTGTGAGCGCGCCGCTGACCACCCTCGTCGATGCGCCGGCCATCGCGCGCCCTCTGCCGGCCCGGACCTTCTGGCGCCGCGCGCTGCATCATCGCAGCTTCGTGCTCGGCGGCGCGCTGAGCCTGCTGGTGCTCGCCTCGGCGTTGTTGTCGCTGCTGTGGACGCCCTGGTCGCCTTATGAGATCGACATCGCGTCAAAGCTCCGGCCCCCCTCGGCCGCGCACTGGCTCGGCACCGACGTCTTCGGCCGCGACATCGTCTCGCTGCTGCTCGCCGGCGCCCGCTCCACCATCATGGTCGGCATCATCGCGGTCAGCATCGGCCTCACCTTTGGCGTCTGTCTCGGCCTGATTGCCTCGGCCAAGCGCGGCTGGACCGAAGAGATCATCATGCGCTTCTCCGATTTCACCTTCGCCTTTCCGGCCGTGCTCTCCGCCATCATGCTCGCCGCGGTCGTTGGGCCGGGCATGGTGACCTCGATCGTAGCCATCGGCATCTTCCAGATCCCAACGCTGATCCGGCTGACGCGCGGCTCGGCCAACGCGATCTGGGCGCGCGAATTCGTGCTGGCCGCGCGCGCGGCGGGGAAGGGCAAGTTTCGCATCACCATCGAGCACGTTCTGCCCAACATCCTGTCGATCCTGATCGTGCAGGCGACGATCCAGTTTGCGCTCGCGATCCTTGCCGAGGCCGCCTTGTCCTATCTCGGTCTCGGCACGCAGCCGCCGCAGCCGTCCTGGGGACGGATGTTGAATGACGCGCAGACACTGCTGTTCCAGTCGCCGATGCTCGCGGTCTATCCGGGTGCTGCGATCGCGATCGCGGTGCTCGGTCTCAATCTGCTCGGCGACGGGTTGCGCGATCTGCTCGATCCACGACTGGCGCGGGAGCGATGACAATGGGCGAGCGCTCGACCATGCCGTTGATCGAGGTCGAAAATCTCGGCGTGCGCCTCAATACCAGCCGCGGGCCGGCGCAGGCCGTGCGCGGCGTCAGCTTTGCCCTGAAGCGCGGCGAGACGCTCGGGCTCGTCGGTGAATCCGGCTGCGGCAAGTCGGTCACCGCGTTGTCGCTGATGGGGCTGCTGCCGGACAGCGCGTCCGTCACCGGCAGCGTCAAGCTGGATGGCGGCGAGCTCGCCGGATTGTCGGACGCGGACTATTGTCGGCTGCGCGGCAATCGCATCAGCATGATCTTCCAGGAGCCGATGACCGCGCTCAACCCGATGCACACGATCGGCCACCAGGTCGCCGAGCCGCTGCGGCGTCACAGGAAATATTCGGCATCGCAGGCGCGCAAGGAAGCGATCGCCTTGCTCGACCGCGTCGGGCTGCCTGATCCGGCCAGGCGTGTCGACGCCTATCCGCACCAGTTTTCCGGCGGCCAGCGTCAGCGCGTCACGATTGCGATGGCGCTCGCCTGCGAGCCGGACCTTCTGATCGCGGACGAGCCGACCACCGCGCTCGACGTCACTATCCAGGGCCAGATCCTCGACCTGATCGCCGATCTCGTCGAGGAGCGCGGCATGTCCATGATCCTGATCTCGCACGATCTCGGCGTCATCGCCGAGAACGTGCAACGCATGATGGTGATGTACGGCGGCACGATCATCGAGAGCGGACCGACCGACGAGGTGTTCCGCCGGATGGGACATCCCTACACGCAGGGCCTGTTCCGCGCCCGACCGAAGCTCGGCGCGCGCAAGGGGACGCGGCTGACGACGATATCCGGCACGGTGCCGGAGCTCGCCGATCTGCCTTCCGGTTGCACCTTCGCCGACCGGTGTCCACTCGTGATCGACCAGTGCCGGGTCGCACTTCCACCGATGGTGGACGTCGGACCCGGCCATTTCGTGCGCTGCATCCGGACCGACGTGTCCATGGCCGAACGCGTCGGAGCGCTGACCGTATGAGCACGGCGCCTCTTCTCGACGTGAAGGATCTCGAGCAGCGCTACACGCTGCCGCGCGAAAGCGTGTTCCGCCCGCCGGGGCAGGTGCGTGCGCTCAACGGTGTCAGCGTGCGGGTCGACGCCGGCAAGAGCCTCGGTATCGTCGGCGAATCCGGCTCCGGCAAGTCGACCTTCGCGCGCGTGGTGATGGCGCTGGAGCGGCCGACATCGGGGCAGGTCGCGCTGCTCGGCCGCGACCTCAACCGCATCTCCGCTGACGAGCTGCGCCGAGCCCGCCGCGATTTCCAGATGGTGTTCCAGGATCCCTACGGATCGCTGGATCCACGCCAGACCATCGCGCGCATCGTTGCCGAACCGCTGACCGTGTTGGAGGCGATTGATCGCACGACGCTTCGTGCCCGCGTCTCCGCGGTGCTGCGGCAGGTGGGCCTGCGCGATGCCGACATGGAGAAATATCCGCACGAATTCTCCGGCGGCCAGCGCCAGCGCATCGCCATCGCGCGCGCGCTGATCACCCAGCCGAAGCTGATCGTCGCCGACGAGCCGGTCTCCGCGCTCGACGTCTCCGTGCAGGCGCAAGTCTTGAACCTGATGCAGGACCTCCAGGAACAGTTCGGCCTGAGTTACGTCCTGATCAGCCACGACCTGGCCGTCGTCGACTATCTCTGCGACGAGGTCGCGGTGATGTATCTCGGCCGCATCGTCGAGCAGGGCCGTCCCGAGGATTTGTTCGAGCGCTGCGCCCATCCCTATACGCGAGCGCTACTGGATGCCGTGCCGCGGGTGCGCGCCGGCGGCGGCCGGCGGCGGCGCGGGGCCCAGGCGATCGCCTCGCAATCGGCGGCCGCGACCGGGTGTCCCTATGTCTCGCGATGCGCGCTCGCCGACCAGCATTGCCGCGAGGTTCTGCCTGAGCTACGCAAGGTGGGCGAGACGCATCTGGCTGCCTGCCACAAGGCGGAAGCCGTGATGGCGTTGCCGCAATTGCCCGCGGAAGGTTAGTGTCCGGGGCAGAATTGGCGTAGGCTGGGACGAGATGAAGGCCGGGGAGTTACGCATGTTCAGGAAACTATCGATTGTCGCATTCGCCGCCACGCTTGCCGTGGCGCCGTTGCCGGTGCTGGCGCAGAGCAAGAAGGACAGCGTCGTCATGGCGATGACGCTGGAGCCGCCGGGGCTCGATCCCACCAACGCGGCCGCCGCCGCGATCGCCGAGGTCACGCTCTACAACATCTACGAGACGCTGACCAAGATCAACGAGGACGGCTCGACCTCGCCATTGCTGGCGGAGAGCTGGACGGCCTCGCCCGATCTGAAGACCTATACGTTCAAGCTGCGCAAGGGAGTCAAATTCCACAATGGCGAGCCGTTCGACTCGGCCGCCGTGAAGTTCTCGTTCGAGCGCAATGCCGTCCCCACCAGCACCAACAAGGACAAGAGCCTGTTCCAGGGCTTCGAGAAGGTCGATGCGCCCGATGCCGACACGGTCGTGATCACCCTGAAGAATTCAGAGCCTAACCTGCCGTTCCTGCTGGGGCAGGCGAGCGGCTCGATCGTCGAGCCGAAGAGCGCTGCCACCAATATCACGCAGCCGGTTGGGACCGGGCCCTATCAGTTGGGCGCCTGGGCCAAGGGCTCCTCGATGACTCTGACCAAATGGGCCGACTATCGCAACGCCGCAGCGATCAAGCTGTCGAAGGTGACGATCCGCTTCATCTCCGATCCGTCGGCGCAGACGGCCGCGCTGCTGTCGGGCGACGTCGATGCTTTTCCGCGCGTCTCAGCCCAGCGCACCATCGCGCAGTTCAAGGCCGATCCGCGCTTCAACGTCCTGGTCGGCGGCTCCCGCGCCAAGACCATCGTGGCCATCAACCACCGCAAGAAGCCGCTCGACGATGTCCGCGTCCGCCGTGCGATCCTTGCCGCGATCGATCGCAAGGCGATGATCGACGGCGCGGTCGACGGTTTCGGCACGCCGATCGGCAGCTTCTACGTCCCGACTGCACTCGGCTATGTCGACACGACAGGCATCAACCCCTACGACCCCGAGAAGGCCAAGAAGCTGCTGGCCGAAGCCGGTGTCACCACGCCGCTCGAACTGTCGCTGAAGCTGCCGCCGCCGCCTTATGCGCGGCAGGGCGGCGAGATCCTCGCGGCCCAGCTCGCCAAGGTCGGCATCATCGCCAAGATCGAGAACGTCGAATGGGCGCAATGGCTGTCGCAGGTGTTCGCCGGCAATGGTCCGCACAATTTCGACCTCACCATCGTCAGCCATGTCGAGCCGTTCGATCTCGTCAAGATCACCGAACAGGACTACTATCTCGGCTACAACAACGCGGCGTTCAACGCGCTCTACAAGCAGATCGTGTCGACGCCGGATGAAGCCGCCCGTGTCAAGCTTCTCGGTGATGCCCAGCGCATGCTGGCCACCGACGCGGTCTCCGGCTATTTGTACCAGCCGCAGCTGATCACCATCACCAACAAGAAGCTGAAGGGCGTCTGGAAGGACGTGCCCCAGTACGAGAACGACTTCTCGACCTGGGCGTGGGAGTAGGGTCGCGCGGGTCGATTGCGCGATTTCGGTGACGATCTCTCCAACGGAAGAGATCGTCACGAGACCGGTCCAAACAAAAACCTGAAAAACAACCCCATGCACAGTAGCCGGGGGTAGTCATTTCAATGGCTTGCGCGTCACGCGATCAGATGGTTTGCGGCGATGCCGTTGATGCGTCGGGCAAAACACTGGCATGATGGCATCATCGAGGAAGGCCGCGCCCGCCTGGTTGATTGCGCCGGCCCGATGCTCCCCCGACTTTGAACGTTCGGAACCCTCATGCGTTAGCTCGGCGCAGGATGGCCGCAGGCCGTGCGATCCGGCGCGAGGGTATGCGGAGTTCGGTTCTTGCTCAAACTGTACAGGTGGCCATCCGACGAATGGCAGAAGATCGGCGCGGAGATGCCGTCCGAGATCATCTGGGCTGATCTTTTGGACGCGACCGCGGAAGAAAAGCAGTTCGTCGAACGATTGCTCGGGATCCGCGTTCCGTCCGAGGATTCGCTCAGCGAGATCGAAGCGTCGAGCCGCCTGATCCTCGACAACGGCACGCTCTATCTCAGCTCGCCGGCGGTTCGGCTCAACGAGGACAACGAGGCCGAGATCACGCCGGTGGGATTCGTCATCGGCCCGCGCGTGCTGGTGACGGTGCGCTTCGCGCAGCTGCCGATCTTCGACGACATCGGCAAGCGTATCGGCTCCGATGACAGCCTGGAGAACGGCATGTGCGTGTTCGCCAGCCTGGTCGAGGCCATGGTCGACCGCGGGGCCGATGTCCTTGAGCATCTCGGCGCCAAGGTCGACAGGCTCTCGCGGGGCGTCTTCAAAGGTGGGCTCGTCCGCACCAAGCGGCCGGTTCGCTCCAGCCGGCGGATGCGCGAGGCGCTGGAGAACATCGGGGAGCTGGCCGATCGGCTCGCCAAGGCGCGCGATGTCCTGCTTGGCGTCGGCCGCGTCGCCTCGTTTGCCGGCGATGTCGGGAGTGAGTGGATCACGGCCGCGTCGAAGAAGCGCCTCGAAGCCGTCTCCAAGGATGTCGCTTCGCTCGGCGATTACGAGACGCGATTGTCGGACAAGATCCAGCTTCTGCTCGATGCCGTGCTCGGCTTCATCAACATCCAGCAGAACGAGCTGTTCAAGATCCTGACCATCGTCTCGGTCGTCGGCGTGCCGCCCACGATCATGGTCGGCATCTGGGGCATGAACTTCAAGCACATGCCGGAGCTGGACTGGACGTTCGGCTATCCGCTGGCGTGGCTCGCCATCATTGCCAGCGGCGTGCTGCCGCTGATCTGGTTCAAGCGCCGCGGCTGGTTCGAGTGAAGCCGCGGCGCACCGTTCGACAACGATGCGCCGCTTTTCGGGATCAGACGACTTCGGCGGCGAATTTGCCGATCCAGTCGCGGGCAAGCGTCAAATCGGTTTGCGACAATTGATGGCCCGCCGGCAGGACCTTGTGTCCGACCCGGGCTCCGGCTTCCGACAACAGCGAGGCAAGCTTCGCGGAATTGCTCGCCGGAACGATCGGATCAGTCTGCCCCGACAGAAGCAGGACGGGCTTGCCACCGAGCTCAGCCTTCGGCGGATCCGACAGCGGCACCATCGCGCGGAGCAGGATCGCGCCTGCCAGCGCATCCGGCTCCAGCAGCAACAGCGCGGCCGCGATGTTGGCACCGTTGGAGAAGCCGACCGCAACCGGCGCGGCGAGGCCATATCGCTGCCGTGCCTCCGCGACGAAGTCGCCGAGTTCGTGCGCGCGGCGGCGCACGTCGTCCTCGTCGAACACGCCCTCGGCAAGGCGGCGGAAGAAACGCGGCATGCCGTGCTCGAGCACGCGGCCGCGCGGCGAGAGCAGGGCCGAGCCGGGCGAGATCATCCTGCCGAGCCCGAGCAGATCGTTCTCGTCGCCACCGGTGCCGTGCAGCAGCAGGAGTGGAGGGGAGCCCGCGCTGGTCGCGGGCTCGAAACGATGGACGAATGAACTCTCGGTCATGACACGCTCTCTGCCAAATTCGGCAACACAGCCTCGATCTGCTTGCGCTGCGCTTCGAGGAAGCTCGGCAGCTTGAGGTCGCGTCCCAGCGTCGCGACGGGCTCGTCGACGGCGAAGCCGGGGATATCGGTCGCGATCTCGAACAGCACGCCGCCGGGCTCGCGGAAGTAGATCGAGCGGAAGTAGTTGCGGTCCCGCTGTTCGGTCGGGTGCAGGCCGTGATTGCTCACGAGCCTTTGCGCCATCTTGCCCTGCTCGGCGTCGTCGACCGCGCGGAAAGCGATGTGGTGCACGGAGCCGCCGCCTTGGTGCCCGCGCAAAAAGCCCTTGGCCTCGTAGATGTCGACCACGCTGCCTTCGACATCGCCCGGTGCCTTGAAGCGGATCACCGAGCCTTCGCGCGCCGTCTCCTTGAAGCCGAACACGTCGGTGAGGACGGCAGCCGTCTTCGCCGCGCTGTCGAGCAGCAAGGTCACGCCGTGGAAGCCGCGGATCGCATGTTCGGCGGGAACGTCGCCATTGCTCCAGCCGGGCTCGCTCTCGGCGCCGGGGATGCCGACGAGCGCGAGGGCCATGCCATCAGGGTCTGTGAACGGCAGCACGGACTCGCCAAAGCGCTTCTCCAGCGCCTCGTAAGCGATGCCCTTCTCGACGAAGCGTTGCGTCCAATAGCCGAGCGAACGTTGCGGCACGCGGAAGGCAGTCTGATGCGTCTCGCCGACGCCGCGGCGCCCGGCCGGTACGCCAGCCCAGGGAAAGAAGGTGAGGATGGTGCCGGGGCGGCCGGTCTCGTCGCCATAATAGAAGTGATAGGTGCCGGGATCGTCGAAATTGACCGTCTTCTTGACGAAGCGCAGGCCGAGATCCCGGGTGTAAAAACCGAAATTCCTGATGGGGTCGCCCGCAATCGCGGTCACATGATGCAATCCAGACATTGTCGTCCTCCAAAGCTCGGGGAGCGGTCTTGCTCTGACCGGAAATATCGTTCCGCTTTGGATTGGAGACAATCCATGCAAATATGACGTCTATGTCTACGATTTGGAAACAATCGCCGGCGCCAGTCCATGGATAAGGTCGCCAGCCTCCGGGCCTTCGTAAAGGTGGTCGAAAGCGGCAGTTTTGCCGAGGCGGGCCGGCAGTTGCGGCTTTCACGCTCGGCGATCAGCAAATACATCGCCGACCTCGAAGAAAGCCTCGGCGTGCAGCTCCTGAACCGGACCACGCGCCATGCGAGCCCGACCGAGAACGGCCAGCGCTATTTCGAGCGCGCGGTTGTGATCCTGTCGGAGATCGAGGCGGCCGACCAGGCCGTGGCGCAAGCCCAGTCGGCGCCGCGCGGCCTGTTGCGCGTCAACGCGCCGATGTCGTTCGGAACCCTGCGGCTCGGGCCGGTGCTTGCCGATTTCATGACGCGATATCCGGAGCTGCAGCTCCAGCTCGTGCTCAGCGACGACCTGCTCGATCCAGTCCAGGACGGCTTTGACGTGACCTTGCGCATCGCGGAATTGGAATCGTCGAGTTTGATCGCGCGAAAAGTCATGCCGGTGGCGCGCATGATCTGCGCTTCGCCGGATTATCTGGCGCGTCACGGCACACCGAAACATCCGCAGGATCTGCGCGAACATGCCTCGTTGACCTACGGCTTCCTGCTTACGGGCAATCAGTGGAAGCTCACCGGCACCGATGGCGATCACTGGATCCAGCCGGCCTGGTCGCTCTGCGTCAACAATGCCGAAGTGCTGCGTGATGTCGCGATCAAGGGCAGGGGGCTCGCGCTGCTCCCGGAGTTCATCGCCGCCGATGCCTTGAGGAAGGGCGAGCTGCGAACGGTGCTGGACGATTTTTCTGCGCCGCCGCTTGCGCTCTATGCGGTGTATCCGCCGACCCGGCATCTGTCGGTGAAAGTGCGGCTGTTCATTGATTTTCTAGTTGAGCGTTTTGGCAGAGAGAATGAAGCGTCGGGCCGATTAAAATGACCCGCGCGGAAGGACCGAGCCGAGATATGTCGGCTCCGCGCGGCTCGCTGCTCTATTTTTTGGTATCGAGAAATTGGCGTATCGCCTTCACGGTTGCCGCCGGTTGCTCTTCCATCAGCCAATGACCGGCGTCCGGAATGACCAATTCGGTGACGTCAGTCGCGGCGTTTCGCATCACGACGGCCTCCGTCGCACCGAAGGATTTCTCGCCCCCGACGGCCAGAACGGGGATGGTCAACTTGGTCGCGATCGCCTTCTTGTTGTCCTCGGCGTCGGTTCGGATCGACCTGAACTGGGCGAACGCAGCACGCATGGCGCCCGGCCGCGCATAGAGCTCCGCGTAATGACGGCGTGTCGCTTCCGCGATCCTGGAGGGCGTGCCCGCGAAGTCATTCCAGAAGCGGTCGAGGTAGATGCGCTCGCGGCCCTTGACCAGCCGCTCCATGTCCAGGCCTCCGAGATCAAAATGCCAGAGCTGCGGGCTGCGCACCACCTCGTCCCACGGCGGCACCCCGGGCACCGGGGCATCCATGACGATCAGCTTCTCGGTCAGGTCGCGATACCGGGCCGCGTAGGCATAGGCCACCATGGTTCCGATGTCGTGGCCGACGACGGCGGCCTTTTCGATGCCGAGCGCTGCGAGAACGGCCCGCATGTCGGCCGCCTGGGTCCATTTGTCGTAGCCATTGTCGGGCTTGCTCGAGAGGCCCATACCGCGCAGATCAGGCACGACAACGGTGTGGTCGCGCACGAGGTCAGCGGCGAGCTTGACCCACATGTCGCCGGTATCACCAAAACCGTGGATCAGGATCACGGCAGGCCCCTGACCGCCGACGCGAACATGAATCTGCGTGCCGTTGGCCGCGATGGTTTTAGTCTTGAAGCCGGCCGGAAACTGTTCGACCTCGGCGCGCGCGGCAGGGGCGAGCAGCATGAGACCAATGGCGAGATATCTTGCGCGCACCGGCGCCTCCGATCATCTTGTATTTCAGTCCAGTGACCGAAGGCTCTTAGGTCGGCCGGAGCAGATCGTCCAGCGCGCTCATCGAGGCCTTTCGAAGCGCGGCGAGCTCGCGGGCGGCACTCTGGCATTCGGGCGTGGACATCGTGACCGCCGCCAGTTCGACCTCACGGCAGCGCTCGAACAAGCGGACCAAGCCGAGCGCACTCGCGCCGCTGCCGAGTTGATGCACGCAGCGTGCGAGTTGCGTGGCATCGCCAATCACTGCTGCCTTGGCGATGTCCTCGACCAGCTTTTCGCTGGTCTGTTCCAGCAGGTCGTGGAGTTTTGCGATCTGCGCCGCGCCCAGCAGCTCTTTCTGGTCATCGAGGAAATGCCGGTCGATCAACGCGCCTGCGGCGAGTTGCGCCGCCGCTGGCTGGTTCTGGGCATCGTCCTCGATCGCCTCGCGCAGCGCATTGATCAGGATCGGCTTGCTGACGATCCTGGCAATGCCTGCCCCCGCGAGCCGCTCGCGGGCGCGGCGCGACATGTCGGCGGTTACCGCGATGATGCGCGGCATGGTCGGCAGATCGAGCGTTCGGATCCGCGATGCCGCCTCGACGCCGTCCATGTCGGGCATGTGCAGATCCATCAGGATGACATCGAACGCCTGGTCGCGCGCGTGTGCGATGGCCGACGCGCCGTTCGTGGCGATGGTGGCGTGGTGGCCGAGCCTCTTCAACATCGCTTCACCGACCTCGCAATTGACGGGGTCGTCGTCGACCAGCAGCACGCGAAGCTGCCGCGATGGCGGCTGAACCGCGCCTTGCGCGATGTCGGTCGTGGCGAGGCCAAGCGGGACCTCAAGCATGAACGAGCTGCCCTTACCCGGCGTGCTCGCCACCGTGAGCTCGCCGCGCATCAGGCGGGTGAGGCGCCGCGCGATCGCCAGTCCAAGGCCGGTGCCGCCGAACCGCCGCGCGATGCTGTCGTCGGCCTGGACGAAATCCTCGAAAATCCGCTCGTGCATGTCGGGCGCGATGCCGATGCCGGTATCGCGAACGGTGATGCGCAGCAGGACATGATCGTCATGTGCCTCGGCGGCCGCGCTCAAGCCGATGCCGCCGCGCGGGGTGAACTTGATCGCGTTGCCGATCAGATTGAGCAGGATGCGATTGAGCCGCACCGGATCGCCATGCACGGAGGTGTTGATCGTCGCATCGCAGGCGAGATCGAAGGTCAGGCCCTTGTGAGAGGCCTGCGGACGCATCAGATCGGCGGCCGTTTCGATGAGCTGGTCGAGGCGGAAATCGCGGGTCTCCAGAGTCTCGGCGCTGGCCTCCAGGCGCGCATATTCGAGGATGCCGTCGACCAGCGCGATCAGCGTTTCGCCCGACGCGGCCGCGGTCGTGAGGTGGCGCCGCTGCACTTCGCCGAGGCTGCCGTCGTCGAACGTTTGCAGCACGCCCATGACGCCGTTCAGCGGCGTGCGTAGCTCGTGGCTGACGACCGCGAGAAAGCGCGATTTGGTCTCGTTGGCTGCGACCGCCGCGCTGCGCGCGCGCTCGGCGGCATCGTGCTCGGCAAGGGCCTGGTCGCGGGTCCTTTCCAGTTCGGAGGTGCGCTCGATCACCTTGCGCTCGAGCGTCGCATAGGATTCGCGCAAGTGAGCAGCCATCCGGTTGAACTGATCGCCGAGCGCCTCCAGCTCGTCACCGGTCTTGATCGCGAGCCGCAGGCCGAGGTCGCCGCTGCCGATCCGCCGCGCGCCCTGCGTCAGGATCTGGATCGGCACGGTCATGCGCCGGCTCAGAAAGAGAGAGACCAGCACCGCACATGCCAGCAGGATGACCAGGAGAAAAGTCGAGCGTCCGATCGACGCATAGATCGGCGCAAAGGCTTCGGTGAGCGGCAGCTCGACGAACACCAGCCAGCCCAGCGAGGGGACGGTCGCATAGGTCGACAGCACGCGTTGACCGGACAGATCCTCCTTGACCAGGCCGCCCGAGGGCGGCCCGATGCCATCGAGCGCGGCGCGGACGTCGGCATGGCCGGAGAGATCGCTGCGACGCAACGCCGGCCACAGATCGGGATGCGCGATCAACAACCCCATCCGATCGACCACATAGGCCTTGCCGGTGTTGCCGACCCTGATCCCGGCGACGAGGTCCCAGATGAAGCGAAGATTGACCTCGGCGACAATCACATCGGGCGTGAGACCGGTTCCGCGCGTGGCAAGCGTCATGAACGGCTCGGTGTCACCGAGGAAGTAGACCGGTCCGTAATAGGCGCGGCTTTCATTGGCGCCGCGGAAGGCCTGCGAGGCGGAGAGGTCGGCCTTGCTGCCGATCCTGTCTGCGACGCGGCGCGACACGCGCACCTGCTCGCGGCCTTGGGCGTCGAGCTCGGCGATTTCCGCGATCGCGGGCGAGAGGCGCAGGAGGCGGATGGCGTTCAGGCGCTGGTCCTCGTTCGTGGACAGCTCCGGGGGCAGGCGCGAGAGCCACCTGATCTGGTTTTCGATCTGGCCAATGAACTGGCCGATCTGGATCGCGGCGCTTGCTGCCTGCTCGCGCTGGGTCGCCGCCAGAAGCTGCTTCTGCTCGCGATAGGAGAACCAGACGTCGAAGCCGGTGTTGATGGCGAGCGCGGCAAAAGCGAGCGCGACGATCGAGTAGAGGTATTTGCGGAACAGCCGGCCGGCAGGCGGCCGCAAATCTCCCTGGTCGATCGTCTCGTTCACTCGCGGATCTCGTCGGCGCGCGCGAGCAGCGTGAATGGGAGCGTCAAATCCAGCGTGCGGGCGACCGTGCGGTTGATCAGGAGCTCATATTTCCGCGGCGATTGCACCGGAAGATCGCCGGCCTTGGTGCCGCGCAGGATGAGATCGACGTAGTCGGCCGAGCGCACTTCGAGGGTCGGCCCGTAGCTCATCAGCCCGCCCGCATCCATGAAATAATGGAACGGGTAGATCGTGGGCACGCGATGCTTCGCGGTTGCCGCGATGATAGCCTGCCGGTTGACCACCAGAAAGCTGTCGACGAGCGCGATCATCGCGGCCTTGGGCGGTTCGGTAAAGCGTCTGACGGCTTCGTCAATCTCCGTCGGCGCGCTGACGGGGGCGGGGACCACGGACACGCCGGACAGTGCTGCCTCTTGTTCGATGGAATCGAGGAAGAAGCGGCCGCCGCGAGGTGTGGTCGCCGGGTTGAACAGGATGCCGACGCGCGCAAGATCCGGCACGGCCTCCCGGATGAGCTGAAGCCATTTGCCACCCATCTCGGCGGTGCTGTTGGTGAAGCCGGTCACGTTGCCGCCGGGACGGGCAAGGCTTTCGACGAAGCCGTTGCCGACGGGATCGTTGGCGGTCGCGAACACGATCGGGATGGTTTTCGTGGCTTCGAGGACGGCCGCGGTTTCGATCGTCGAGCCGGTCAGGATCACATCCGGCTTGAGCGCCAGCAATTCCTGAACCGCGGTTTTCAGTCTATCCGGCGCGCCGAAGGTCGAACGGAGCTCAAGGCGGAAATTGACGCCTTCGACCCAGCCTCGCTGCCTCAAGCCCACGATGAGGCCACCCAGGCGGGAGGTCGGGCTGTCGATCATGCTCCTTCTGGTAAGTTCGTCGTCGAGCGGCAATGCGGTCAGCGATGCGACGACGCGCATGCGATCAGATGTCGCGCCGAGCGCCAGCCACCCCGCGGCGGTCGTGCTGGCAAGGCGAATGAACCCGCGGCGATCCACCGCGAGAGCGGAAGGCCGTTCGGTCATGGATGTCTTTGCATGATGGTTTGCCCCAACCCGATGCTTTAGCCCGAACAGCCGGCATCCACAATTGATGAAAAAATGCGTTTGTGACTGCTCATTCGCAGCGGATCTCCGGCGTGGCCTGATTAACGCCGCAGCGTGAATTCTTCCGCACCCCGCCGCTGCTCCCACTTCGCCTGTTCCAGCTCGGGCCGGTCGCATTCGATCTCGGGATAGCCGATGCAGAGATAGGCGATGAATTTCCAGGTGTCGGGCACGTCGAGAATGGCGTGGATGCGATCCGGATGGAGGATCGAGACCCAGCCAAGCCCGATGTCGTCGGCGCGCGCGGCCAGCCACATCGCGGTGATCGCCGCGACCACGGAATATTCCGTCGTCTCCGGCATCGTCGCGCGGCCGAGGCCGTGACCGGTGTCGCTGGCCTTGTCCGCGAACACGGCGAGGTGGCCGGGGGCCTGTTCGAGACCCGACAGTTTCAGCGTGGCGTAGCGCGCTGCGCGCTCACCAGCATAGGCATTCAGCGCGTCGGCGTTGCACGCTTTGAAGTCGTCGATCACGGCGCGACGCCGTGCGGCGTCGTCGACGATGACAAAGCGCCAGGGCTGGCTGAGGCCGACCGAGGGTGAGAGACAGGCCGTCTCGATCAGGCGATCGATGGCGCCGTCAGGCAACGGATCGGCGCGAAAGCGGCGCACGTCGCGGCGCCACACGAACAGCTCGCGCAAGTGCTGGCGAAAAATGTCGTCGAACTCGACCATCGCGTCACCCTCCGATCTGGAAAGCTGCGGCAACCAGCAGGATCAGGATCTCGCCGGTCTGCTCGAACGCGCCGAGGATGTCGCCGGTCTGCCCGCCGATCTGGCGGATGGCAAGTCGCGCCAGCATCAGGCCGGCGAGGGAGATCAGGATCAGGCTCACCAGCGCCTTGCCCGGCCCAAGCGCGAACGTGAGCGCGAGGGTTCCAACAGCGAATGCGATCGCAACGCTGCGGCCCGGCGGTGATCCGGCGCTCGCCGACAAGCCGTCAGGTCGTGCAGGCGCGACCTGCGACATGAAGGCCGGCAACCCCGCGCGGGCCGCAGTGTGCGCAGCGCACAGCGCGAGCGCGACTGCCCACGGATTGGCGATCGCCGCGAGCGCGCTCCAGCGCAGGCCGAAGGACAGGATCAGCGTGCAGACGCCATAGGTGCCGATCCGGCTGTCACGCATGATCTCGAGCTTGCGCTCGCGCGTGCGGCCGCCGCCGAGCCCGTCGGCGGTATCGGCAAGGCCGTCCTCGTGCAGCGCGCCGGTGATGAGGGCGGTCGCGGCCAGCGCGAGCAGGGCGGCAAGGTTCGGTGCCAGACCGAACCAGCTGGCGACCTTGTAGACCAAGGCGCCGGCAAGGCCGACCAGCAGTCCCGCGACGGGCAGGGCCCAGGTCGCGCGCGCGATGGCGCCGTCAGCCGCGGGCTTCGAAGGAGCGACCGGGAGGATCGTCACGAACGATGCCGCCGTTCTGAGATCGGCGATGACATCTCGCAAGAATTCGTCGCGCGGCATCATTTCAGTTTCATCGGCAGGCCCGCGACGACGATCTCGACCTCGTCGGCAACGGCCGCGATGGCCTGGTTCATGAACCCGGCGGCGTCGCGGAAGCTCCGCGCCAGCGCGTTGTCAGGCACGATGCCGAGGCCGACTTCGTTGGTGACGAAGACGACGGGGCTCTTAAGGCGGGGCAGGGCGGTGACGAGCTCGCTCACCTCTCGTTCCCAATCGCGCTCCGCATGCATGAGGTTGGAGAGCCACAACGTCAGGCAATCGACGAGCCGCGCGCCGCCGCCATCGGTTGCGACCAGCGCGGGGACGAGATCGAGCGGCACTTCGCGTTCGATCCAGTCGGTTCCGCGGCGCGCGCGATGCCTCGCGATGCGCGCCTCCATTTCGGCATCGAGAGCCTCGGCCGTCGCGACATAGACCGGCTGCCCGGGTAAGGCGCGCGCGCGCATTTCCGCGCGCTTGCTCTTGCCCGACCGTGCTCCGCCGGTGATCAAAATGACCGCCATAAAGTCTCCTGTCGGCCTGCACTAATCACCAAACGCGGCCAAAAACAAAGCCGAAATCCGCCAGCCGGGGGCTTGCGCTTCGGCCACCCTTTGCGCAACAGGGGCGGGACAGGAGGCGTGCGTGGGTTTTGCGGGTGCGATGGCGGTGGCGATGGCGGTGGATGCCCTGTTGGGCTGGCCGTCGTGGTTGTTCGCGCACATCGGCCATCCTGTCACCTGGCTGGGCCGGCTGATCTCTACCATCGACGCTGCCTGGAATCGGCCGTCCGATACGCCGGCATTCCGCCGCGCCGCGGGTCTCGCCGGTGCGCTCGTGGTGATCGCGCTCTCCGTCGCGCTCGGCTGGACGCTTCAGTCCTTGCTTGCCGTGGGCTGGATCCAGATCGTGCTGGTCGGCGTCCTGGCCTGGCCGCTGGTCGCCTTGCGTTCGTTGCACGACCACGTGGCTGCCGTCGCAAATCCCATGCGGGCCGGTGACACCGTCGCCGCACGCGAGGCGGTCTCGCGCATCGTCGGCCGCGATCCCGCAGCGCTCGACGAGGCCGGGATTGCTCGTGCGGCGATCGAGAGCCTCGCCGAGAATGCATCCGACGGCATCGTCGCACCGATGTTCTGGGGCGCGCTGTTCGGCTTGCCCGGCATTTTGGGCTACAAGGCGATCAACACGCTGGACTCCATGATCGGCCATCGCTCCGAGCGCCACGAAGCTTTCGGCTGGGCCGCGGCGCGCATCGACGATGTCGCCAATTTCATTCCGGCGCGGCTGACCGGCTGTCTGTTCGTGCTGCTGGCGCCACGGCGATCAGAGGCGCTGTCGTGCATGACGCGGGACGCACGCCGACATCGATCGCCCAATGCCGGCTGGCCGGAAGCCGCCATGGCCGGCGCGCTTGGTGTGCGGCTCAGCGGTCCGCGGATCTATCACGGCAGCACCACCAACGAGCCCTGGCTGAATGAAGGTGCGCGCGATCCGCTTGCCGCCGACATCGATCGGGGATTGACGGTTTACCGCCGCGCCATGCTGCTGCTCGCCGGTGTCCTTGCGATCCTGGCCTTCGCGTGAAAGAACAGCGCATGCGCGAGCACGGTGGAAATCTCGATCAGGCCCAGCAGCGTTTTGGCGGTCGCGCGGAGGATTGGATCGATCTGTCGACCGGGATCAACCGCCTGCCTTATCCCGTGGGCGAGGTGAGCTCGCGCGCGTGGAGCGCGTTGCCGTCGCGCGCCGAGATCGAGGCGCTGCATCAGGCGGCGCGGCACGCTTACGGCACGAGCGCGGCGGTTGTCGCGCTTGGCGGCGCACAGGCCGCGATTCAACTGCTGCCGCAGCTCGCGCCGCCCGGCCGCGCGCGCATCCTCGCGCCGACCTACAACGAATATGCCGGGGTCCTCTCGGCCGCGGGCTGGGAGGTGGAAGAGGTCAGCGCGCTCGAGGCGCTGGCTGGCGCCGACGTCGCCATTGTCGTCAATCCCAACAATCCTGACGGCCGATGCTACGCACCAAGGGATTTGCTGACGCTGCTGCCGCGCGTGGGCCGCCTCGTCATCGACGAGAGTTTTGCCGATGTGGCCCCGCAGCTTTCACTTGCATCCGAGGGTCGGCCGGGCCTGCTGATCCTGCGCTCCTTCGGAAAGTTCTACGGCCTTGCCGGCCTGCGGCTCGGCTTCGCGCTCGGCAATTCATCCGACATCGCCAGGCTCGCATCGATGTCGGGGCCCTGGCCGGTCTCGGGAGCGGCGATCGCGATCGGTTGCCGTGCTCTGCGTGACGATACCTGGGCCGAGGCAACGTCCGCGCGGCTCGTGCGAGACTGCGTTCGCCTCGACGGCATGGTGCAGTCGCAAGGCTGGACGCTCGTCGGCGGGACGCAGCTGTTTCGTCTCTACGGGACGGCTGACGCCCTTGCCGCACAGGAGCAGCTGGCGCGTCGCCATATCTGGTCGCGCGTTTTCGCGCGAGAGCCGACATGGCTGCGCCTCGGGCTTCCGGGGAGCGAACTCGAATGGACGCGCCTGGCCGAGGCGCTAGCGCGCTAGCGCGAGCAGGCCGTCGACGTCGAGATGTTGCTCGATGTGATCGGCGAGCGCATCGAGCGCGCTCTCGACCCTGGCGTGATAGGGCTCGTCGCCGGCGGGAATGTCGAGCTTCGCCAAAAAGGCCTTACGGAAATCATCCGACGTGAACAGGCCGTGCAGATAGCTGCCTTGCACGCGTCCGTCGCGCGAGATCGCGCCTTCCGGTTCGCCATTCAGCCTTGCGAATGGCCGCGCGCGATCCGACCCATCGGTGCGCCCGATGTGGATTTCATAAGCCTCGATCGGCTGATCCGTCGCGGCATGCACGGCCGCGACACGCGTCAGTGTCTTCTGCGGGCTCATCACCGTTGCCACATCCAGAAGCCCGAGGCCATCTGTGTCGCCCGCGGGGCCCTCGATCCCTTCAGGATCCGTGACGCTGCGTCCGAGCATCTGATAGCCGCCGCAGAGGCCGAGCACATGGCCGCCTCTGCGGTGATGCGCCAGGAGATCGATGTCCCAGCCCTGGGCGCGCAGGAAGGCGAGGTCGCCGCGGGTGGATTTCGATCCGGGGATGATGACGAGCCTGACGTCGCCGGGAATTGCTTCGCCCGGCCGCACCATCACGAGATCGACGCCGGGCTCGAGCTTGAGCGGATCGAGATCGTCGAAATTGGCGATCCGCGACAGTGCGAGACAGGCGATCTTGCATTGGCCCGGCTTGCGCGCATCGCTCAGGCCCAGCGCATCCTCGGCCGGCAGTTCGCCGGCGCGCGCGAACCAGGGCAGCACGCCGAGGCCGCGCCATGCGGTCTTCTCTTCGATCAGTCTGTAGCCGTCGTCGAATAATGTGGGATCGCCGCGGAACTTGTTGATGACAAAACCCCGGATCATCGCGGCATCGTCCGGGTCGATCACCGTCTTGATGCCGACGAGTTGCGCGATGACCCCGCCGCGGTCGATGTCGCCGACCAGCACGACCGGCACATCGGCCTTGCGCGCAAAGCCCATATTGGCGATGTCGGCCTTGCGCAGGTTCACCTCGGCCGGACTGCCGGCGCCCTCCACCAGCACGAGATCGGCGCGCGCTTTCAGCCGCTCAAAACTCTCCAGCACCGCGCCCATCAATGACGGCTTCATCGCCGCATATTCACGCGCACGCGCGGTCGCGAGGCGTTTCCCTTGCACGATCACCTGCGCGCCGACATCGGTCTCGGGCTTGAGCAGCACCGGATTCATGTCGGTGTGCGGCTCGACGCGAGCGGCCAGTGCCTGGAGTGCCTGGGCGCGGCCGATCTCGCCGCCGTCGACGGTGACGGCCGCGTTGTTCGACATGTTCTGCGGCTTGAACGGGAGCACGCGCAGGCCGCGTCGCACAAAGGCGCGCGCGAGGCCGGCAACGATGAGCGACTTGCCCACGTCCGAGCCGGCCCCCTGGATCATCAAGGCGCGCGCCATCGCGAGTTTCTTAGAACTCCACGCCGGCTTGCGCCTTGATGCCGGAGCGGAAGGGGTGCTTGACCAGCGTCATCTCGGTGACGAGATCGGCGATCTCGATCAACTCGTCCTTGGCGTTGCGTCCGGTGAGCACGACATGCGTCATCGGCGGCTTCGAGGTCACCAGGAAATCGACGACCTCGGCGATGTCCAGATAATCGTAGCGCAGCGCGATGTTGATCTCGTCGAGCACGACCATGCGGAGATTCTGGTCGAGGATCAGCTCCTTGGCCTTCTCCCAGCCGGCGCGCGCTGCGGCGATGTCGCGAGCGCGGTCCTGCGTCTCCCAGGTAAAACCCTCGCCCATGGCGTGGAATTGGCAGAGGTCGCCGAAATGGCCGGTGAGCATGCGGCGCTCGCCGGTATCCCAGGCGCCCTTGATGAACTGCACGACCGCGCAGGGGAAGCCATGGGCGACGCAGCGGACGATCATGCCGAAGGCCGAGGACGACTTGCCCTTGCCGGCGCCGGTGTGGACGATGATGAGGCCCTTTTCGCCGCTCTTGGTCGCCATGATCTTGTCGCGGGCGACCTTCTTCTTCGCCATTTTCGAGGCGTGGCGGGCGTCGGTTTCGTCGGCCGTCTGGGTATCCGGTTCTGACGTCATCGGACGGGGTCCTTCGGCTTGACAAGAGGCGGTCGGGGGCAAATGGTGACCCGGCGTTGGTTCCTGTCCTACGACAGGCGAAGAGGGAATGCGATAGGGTCCGAATCGGCAAGATTTGGTTCCAAAATGCAGCCGCCCCCGCGACCGTGACCGGAGAGATGCCCGAAGCCACTGATCCCCTACGGGATCGGGAAGGCGGGGATCGAAGGGGAAACCCTGCTCCGGAAGCCGGGAGACCTGCCAGCGCGGACGATTTTGGACCGGCGGACGGGGTGTTCCGCGACGGGGAAACGGGCCTTCGCAAGAACGGTTCGTGGGCCTCATCGCTTCCCGCTGTTTATTCTGGAAGAAGCGATGACCGTCACACTTCATGTCTGCATCACCTGCCGCGCCGGCCAGACGCTTGGCGAGGGCGAGACGACGCCCGGCAAGCGCCTGCACGGTGCGATCCTCGAGGCCGGCGTGCCTGACGGCGTCAGCGTGGTTCCCGTCGAATGCCTCTCGGCCTGCAACCAGGGTTGCTCGGTCGCGCTCAGCGCGCCTGGCCGCTGGTCCTATGTCTATGGCCGTCTGTCGGATGCGAATGCGAGCGACGTCGTCGCGGGCGCCGCAGCCTATGTGGCCGCGCCCGACGGCCTCGTGCCCTGGCGCAGCCGCCCGGAGATCTTCCGCAAGCAATCGCTTGCCCGCATTCCCCCCATTCTCCCCTTGGCCGTCGTGCCGGAGGCCGCCGAATGAATTCGCTCGCAAAAGTCCCGGTCACGGTCGTCACAGGCTTTCTCGGCTCCGGCAAGACCACGCTGATCCAGCATCTGCTTGCCAACGCCAACGGCAAGAAGCTGGCGGTGCTCGTCAACGAGTTCGGCAGCGAGGGCGTCGATGGCGAGATTCTGAAATCCTGCGCCGATGCGAATTGCCCGGAAGAGAACATCATCGAACTCGCCAATGGCTGCATCTGCTGCACCGTCGCCGACGATTTCATTCCGACCATGGAGAAGCTGCTGTCGCGGCCGGTGCGGCCCGATCACATCCTGATCGAGACCTCGGGCCTGGCGCTGCCCAAGCCGTTGCTGAAGGCGTTCGACTGGCCGGAGATCCGTTCGCGCATCACGGTCGACGGCGTGATCGCGCTGGCCGACGCCGAAGCTGTCGCCGCCGGCCGGTTCGCGCCCGACCCTGACGCCGTCGAAGCGCAGCGCGCGGCGGACGGCAATCTCGACCATGAGACGCCGCTGTCGGAAGTGTTCGAGGACCAGATTGCCTGCGCCGACATCGTGCTGCTGACCAAGGCCGATCTTGCGGGCGCGGCAGGCCTCGAAGCAGCCAAGGCGGCGATCACCGCCGAGATGCCGCGCCGCGTGCCGATGCTGGCGATCACCGACGGTGCGATCGACGCCCGCCTCATCCTCGGCCTCGGCGCTGCCGCCGAGAACGATCTCGCCGCGCGTCCCTCGCATCACGACGGCGAGGAGGATCACGAGCACGACGATTTTGCATCCGTCGTCATTGATGTTCCTGAGGTGACCGATATCGACACGCTGGTCGCATCCGTTCAGCGTCTGGCGCGCGAGCAGAACGTCCTGCGCGTCAAGGGATACATCGCGGTGGAAGGCAAGCCGATGCGCCTCTTGCTGCAAGCGGTCGGCGAGCGCGTGCGACACCAGTTCGACAAGCCCTGGGGCATGGGTGCGAGGCAGTCAAAGCTCGTCGTGATCGGCGAGCACGGAAACATTGATGAAGCCGCGATCAAGGCGGGACTCGGTCTTTCAGGATCTGGTATCTGATGCACGTCGTCTTCCGCGAGAGCCGCGGTCTCGAGGAGACTGCGACACCAAGGGACATCGGCCAGGACCCGGCCGATCTCGTGGTGCTCTCGTATTCGGATTCCGATCTGGCGGCGTTCGCGGCCGGCTGGCGCCGGGGCCGCGACAGCCTGCCGTCGCTACGCCTCGTCAATCTCGCCGAACTCCGTCATCCGCTCTCGGTCGACACCTACATCGAGCGCACGCTTGCGCAGGCGCGCGGCATCCTCGTGCGTCTGATCGGCGGGGAATCCTACTGGCCGTATGGGCTCGCGGCGCTGCAGCAACTGGTGAAGGAGCGCGGCATCGTGCTGGCCGTGTTGCCGGCCGACGGCCGCGACGACACGCGACTGGATGCATATTCGACCCTGCCGGTCTCGACATTGCGGCGGCTCAAGGTGCTCTGCGACACCGGCGGCCCTGTCGCGGCGCAAGCCGCGATCGCTCAGCTTGCGTTGGCCTCGGGCCTCTATGCGGGACCTGTTATCGGCGAGATGACCGTGCCCGAGATGGGCTTTTACGATCCGGCGCGCGGTGTCATTGCCGCGCCGGCGTCGGGTGAGGGCAGGCCGCGCGCGCTCGTGGCCTTCTATCGCTCCTATCTCACCGCCGCAGACACAGGCCCGATCGATGCCCTGATCGCGGCGCTGCGCGAGAAGGGGTACGACGCGCATGGTGTGTTCGTCACCTCGCTGAAGGCTCCAGGCGTTGCGGATTGGTTGCGCGGGTATCTCGCGCAAAATCCTCCGGCCGCGATCGTCAATGCGACGGCGTTCTCGGCGATGGGCGACGACGGCACGACGCCGTTCGATGTCGCGTCCTGCCCGGTGTTCCAGGTCGCGCTCTCCACGGCGCGGCGCGAGGATTGGGCGAGCTCGCTCCGCGGCCTGTCGCCTGGCGACCTCGCGATGCATGTGGTGCTGCCCGAGGTCGACGGCCGCCTGTTTGCGGGCGTGGTGAGCTTTAAGTCGGCAGCGACGCGCGATCCCGATTTGCAATTTTCGCATCTGGCGCACAGGCCGGACGATGAGCGCGTGAAGGCCGTCGCCGCGCGCGTTGCGGCCTGGCGGCGCCTTGCGGAGACGCCGGCTGCTGAAAAGCGGTTGGCACTCGTGCTCTCCAACTATCCGGGCCGCCCGCATCAGATCGCGCATGCGGTGGGTCTCGATGCGCTGGCGTCGGTCGAGGCTTTGGTGTCCGACCTCGCGGAAGCCGGCTTCGATGTCGCGCCGGTCCACGGACTCGGCGAGAGATTGCTCAAGCAGACCTTGAACTGGAGCGTCGCCGATTACCGCGCAGCGCTCTCGCGCCTTCCGCAATCCTTGCAGGATGATCTCGCGCAAGCCTGGGGCGCGCCGGAGACCGATCCGGGTTGTCGCGACGGCGCCTTCCATTTCGCCGCGATTGAATGCGGCCGGTCGATCATCGCGGTTCAGCCGGAGCGTGGCGATGCGACCACGCGCGATGCCGACTATCACGATCTCGCCCGCACGCCGCGCCACGCCTATGTCGCCTTCTCTCTCTGGCTCCGGGAGCAGGGCTGTGATGCCGTCGTGCACATGGGCGCCCACGGCACGCTGGAATGGCTGCCGGGAAAATCCGTGGCGCTGTCGCAGGCGTGCTGGCCGGAAGCCCTGATTGGCGATTTGCCCGTCATCTATCCCTTCATCGTCAACGATCCCGGCGAGGCTGCGCAGGCCAAGCGGCGCCTGGGTGCCGTCACGATCGGCCATCTGCCGCCGCAGCTCGCAGCATCAGCGGTGCCCGACGGATTGCGCAGGCTTGAACAGCTCCTCGACGAGTACTCGACGGCCGATGGCCTCGATCCCGCCCGCCGCCAGCGTCTGATCGCCGCGATCCGCGACGAGGCGCGCGCGGCAGGCCTTGAAGACGATCTTGGCCTCGATGCAGCCGCCGCGCCGGCCGAAGCGATTCCGCGGATCGACCGCTTCGTCTGCGATCTCAAGGAAAGCCAGTTCGGCGACGGCCTGCACGTGTTCGGCCGCGGCGCCTGCGGTGAAGCGGAACGCGACGCTTTGCGGGTCGCGCTTGCAGGACAGCGCGTCGCGCCGGGGCCGTCAGGCTCACCCTATCGCGGCCGCCAGGACGTGCTGCCCACGGGACGCAATCTCTTTGCCGTCGATCCGCGCGCGGTGCCAACGCCGTCCGCGCATGCGCAAGGCATCAAGCTCGCGGAAGAGCTGCTCCGCCGTCATCTGCAGGATCATGGCGACTGGCCGAAGGGCCTTGTCGTCGATCTCTGGGGCTCGGCGACGATGCGCACCGCGGGCGAAGAGTTTGCCATGGCGCTGCATCTGGCCGGCCTCGCGCCCCGCTGGGATCACGCGTCGGGCCGTGTGACCGGCTACGACATCATCGCGCCTGCCGAGCTTGGTCGGCCCCGCATCGACGTCACGCTGCGCGTCTCGGGCCTGTTTCGCGACGTCTTCTCAGGCCTTGCGCAATTGTTCGAGGCGGCAGCCGAGGCGCTGTCGACGCGCGAGGACGAGGGCGACGAAAATCCATATCGCCATCGCATATCGCGCGTGTTCGCGCCGCGTCCCGGACAATACGGCGTGGGTCTCTCGGCAATCCCGGACGCCTTCACGCCCGAGACGCGCGAGGCCGCCGGCGAAGCGTGGCTCTCGGCATCGTCATGGGCGTTCTCGGCCAATGGCGAAATCAAGCTCGATCGTGCGGGTATCGAGAAGCGGCTCGCATCCGCCGATGCTTTTGTTCACGTGCAGGATTTGCCGGAAACCGATCTTCTGCTCGCGGCCGACTATGCAGCGCATGAAGCCGGCATTGCGGCGGCCGCAGCACATCTCGGCGCGGCGAAGCCATCACTCTATCATCTCGATGCGACGCGCGCCGAGCAGCCGCATGCGCGTACGCTGACCGAAGAAATCTCCCGTGTCGTCCGCGCGCGCGCGGCCAATCCGGCCTGGATCGCCGGCATGATGCGCCACGGTTTTCGCGGGGCGGCCGAGATCACCGCAACGCTCGAGCACATGGCCGCCTTCGCGCATCTGGCCGGCGCGGTGCCGCCGCATCTGTTCGACCTCTACTACGATGCGACGCTCGGCGATGACGACGTTCGTGCCTTCATGGCCCGCGAAAATCCGGCGGCACTCGCCGCGATGGAGACGTGTTTCACGCGCCTGCATGAGGCCTCGCTCTGGCGAACGCGCCGCAATTCGATTGCGGCTGCGCTGCGGGAGGCGTCATGAGCGCTTCCGTGGTCAAGGGCTGGTGTCCCGGCGCGCTGCGCCCGATGCAATCGGGCGACGGGCTCGTGGTCCGCGTGCGTCCGTTCGGCGGACGGCTCGATGCGGCGCAAATCTCCGGACTGGCCCATCTCGCCGAACGCCATGGCAACGGCCTGATTGACGTGACCAGCCGGGCCAATCTCCAGATCAGGGGCGTCAACGAGACCAGCCACAGGCTGCTGCTCGACGGCCTTTCGCAACTGGCGCTGCTCGACCCGGACGCCGACACCGAATCCCGTCGCAACATCCTTGTGACGCCGTTCTGGCGTGCCGGGGACACGACCCAATCGCTCGCCGCCGAACTCGAGGAGGCGCTCGCCGATAGCACGCTCGAACTTCCAACCAAATTCGGCTTCGCGATCGATGACGGCACCTCACGCGTGCTTGCGGGTGATTCCGCGGACGTGCGGATTGAGCGCGATCGTTCCGGCGGACTGCTGGTGCGGGCTGATGGCGACAAGCTTGGCCGCTCCGTCGCGCGCGGCGAGGCCGTGACCACCGCGCTCGCGTTCGCCGACTGGTTCGTGACCTCAGGCGGCGCCAGAGGCGGGCGAGGGCGGATGGCGGCGCATCTTTCAACCGGTGCAATCTTGTCGGCGGCATTGCGCGGCGAGGCCGAGCCGGCGCCGATCATGGCCGCGGCGCGTCCCGGCCTCTATGCGCAAGGTGCGATGGTCGGGGTCGCCTTCGGACAGATGGCGTATGCAACGCTCAACCAGTTCGCCGGTTGCGGGCATGCGCTGCGCATGACGCCATGGCGGATGGTTTTGAGCGAAGGCAAGCGCGCGATGCCGAACGCGACTGGCCTGATCACCGAGGCCTACGACCCTGCGTTGCGCGTCATCGCCTGCAGCGGTGCGCCACGCTGTCGTGAGGCGCATGCCGATACGCGTGGCCTTGCCGCGGCCCTGGCGCCGAACATCGGCGCGGCCGCACGGCTCCACGTCTCCGGCTGTGCCAAAGGTTGCGCCCATTCCGGTGCGGCTGCCATCACTCTGGTCGCGACCGGCGCCGGCTTCGATCTTGTGCGCGGTGGGTCGACACGCGATGAGCCCATCCTGCGAGGGCTGAACCGCGACGATATCGTCCGAGATCCCTCCATCCTGATGGGAGGGCACTGATGCCGTACATTTACGAGACCGACGGCGCGGCGATCTACCGGCAATCCTTTGCGACCATCCGGGCAGAAGCCGATCTTGCGCGCTTCACGCCGGACGAGGAGCAGGTCGTGGTGCGGATGATCCATGCCGCCGGCATGGTCGGCCTGGAGGCGCATATCCGCTTCACATCAGGCATGGCGGTCGCCGCGCGCGCGGCGTTGCAGAAGGGCGCACCGATTCTGTGCGACGCGCGCATGGTCTCCGAAGGAATTACGCGCGCGCGGCTTCCCGCCGCCAACGCCGTCATCTGCACCCTGGGCGACGAGACCGTTCCCGCGCTCGCGCAGTCCATGCGCAACACCCGTTCGGCTGCGGCCCTGGAGCTGTGGCGGCCGCATCTCGACGGCGCGATCGTGGCGATCGGCAACGCGCCGACCGCGTTGTTTCATCTCCTCAACATGCTGGAGGACCGGGACTGCCCGCGGCCCGCGGCGATCATCGGCTGTCCGGTCGGCTTCGTCGGCGCCGCGGAGTCCAAGGCGGCGCTGATGGCCGATCCGAAGGTCCCCGCGCTGACGGTCGAGGGCCGCCTCGGCGGTTCCGCGATCACGGTCGCCGCCGTGAACGCGTTGGCGAGCCGGAGCGAATAGCGATGGGACGCATCATCTGCTGCGGTCTCGGCCCCGGTGATCCTGACATGATGAGCGTGCGCGCCGATCGCACAGTGCGCGGCGCGAGGCATGTCGCCTATTTCCGCAAGAAGGGCCGGCCCGGCCAGGCGCGCCGCATCGTCGAGGGCATGTTGGCGGCCGACGTCACCGAATATCCGATGGAATACCCTGTCACCACCGAGATCGCCTTCGACACGCCCGAATATGTCCAGCTGCTTGCCGGCTTCCATGACGAATGGGCGGAACGTCTGGCGCGGCTGGCGCGCGCAGTCGATGTCGTCGTGCTCTGCGAGGGCGATCCTTACTTCTACGGCTCCTTCATGCATCTGCACACGCGTCTGCAGGGCCGCGTCGAGATCGAGGTGATCGCCGGCATTCCCGGCATGGTCGGCTGCTGGAATGGCGTGGGACAGCCGATCGCGCTCGGCGATGACGTGACGACGGTGCTCATGGGCACGCTTGCCGAAGCAGAGCTCGAACGCCGCATGCGCGATTCCGATGCGCTCGTGATCATGAAGACCGGGCGCAATCTCGCCAAGGTGCGCCGCGCGCTCGCGTCCGCCGGACGGCTGGACGACGCGTGGCTGGTCGAGCGCGGCACCATGCCGGGGGAGCGCGTGGTGCGGCTCGCGGAGATCGATGCCGCCGACTGCCCTTATTTTGCGATCGTGCTCGTGCACGGCAGGGGCCGGCATCCGGACGCCGCGGAATGACGGGCACGCTGACCATCGCGGGCCTCGGGCCGGGCAGCGATGCGCTGGTGACGCCCGAAGTCTCCGCCGCGCTTGCCGCTGCGACCGACATTCTGGGCTACGCGCCCTATGTCGCGCGAGTGCCGCCGCGATCGGGACTCAAGCTGCATCCCTCCGACAATCGCGAAGAGCTGCAGCGCGCGAGCGAGGCGCTGCGGCTCGCGGCCGAAGGCGGCCAAGTCGTCATCGTGTCCTCGGGCGACCCCGGCGTGTTCGCGATGGCGTCCGCCGTGTTCGAGGCGCTCGAACAGGCACCGCAATGGCAGGAGCTGCCGATCCGCGTGCTGCCCGGCATCACCGCGATGCTGGCCGCTGCCGCACGCGCTGGCGCGCCGCTCGGCCATGATTTCTGTGCAATCAATCTCTCCGACAATCTCAAGCCGTGGGCGCTGATCGAGAAGCGCCTGCGGCTCGCCGCTGAAGCCGATTTTGCCATTGCGATGTATAATCCGCGCTCGGGGAGCCGGCCGGAGGGATTTGGCCGTGCGCTCGCAGTGTTGAACGAGGCCGGCTGTGGCGAACGCCTCGTGATCTTCGCGCGCGCGATCAGCGCCGCCGATGAAAGGATCGAAACCGTCAGGCTGAACGAAGCGACGCCTGAAATGGCCGACATGCGTACGCTGGTGATCGTCGGCAACTCGCAGACACGCCGCATCGGCCGCTGGGTCTATGCGCCGAGGCAGGTCCGATGACCGAGCCACTGTATGATATCGGCCACGCTCTCGACCCGCAATCGTTTCGGCAATTGCGGTCGTGCGATCATGATCACGGGCAGGCCGAGCCTGCGGGCTGCGTCGATCTTGGCCCGCGCGCCGTCGCCGCCGGAATTGCGGGCGACGATCCGGGTGATGCCTCGCGTGCGCATCATCTCCAGCTCGTCCTCGAGCGTGAACGGTCCACGCGACACGATGACGTCCGCGGCGAAGGGCAGGGGCGCATCGGGCGGATCGACGAATCTCAGCGTGTAGGCGTGCTGCGGCCTGGTCGCGAACGGTGCGATGTGCTGGCGGCCGATGGCGAGGAACACATTTGCCGGCGCCTCGGGCAGTGCGGCGACGGCGGCGTTGACATCAGGTATTTCGATCCAATTGTCACCGGGCGCTTTCATCCAGGGCGCGCGCTCGAGAGCGATCAGCGGCGTGCCGGTTTCCGCGCATGCCGCGACCGCATTGCGGCTCATTTCGGCGGCAAAGGGATGCGTCGCGTCGATCACATGCGTGATGTGCTCGCTGCGGATGTAATCGACAAGCCCCCCGACGCCGCCAAAACCGCCGATGCGGGTCGGCAACGGTTGACCGGCAGGCGCGCGGGTGCGGCCGCCATAGGAATACACGGCGTCGATGCCGGCACGCGCGATCTCCGCCGCGAGCAGGCTCGCGTCGGCCGTTCCGCCCAGAATGAGCGCGCGCATCATGGCTGATCCCTGGCTGACCATCATCGGTATCGGCGAAGATGGCCTCGCCGGGCTGTCCGAGGCAAGCCGAAAGGCGCTCGCCGAGGCTGAAACTGTCTTTGGCGGTGAACGGCATCTTGCACTTGCCGGCGTGACCGGGCGCGGCCGTCCATGGCCGGTGCCGTTCGATGCAGAGATCGTGCTGAGTCGCCGCGGCGAGCCAACGGTCGTGCTCGCCTCCGGCGACCCGTTCTGGTTTGGCGCCGGCGCGAGCCTCGCCGAAAAGCTCGATTGCGACGAATGGATCGCGTATCCAGCTGCCTCGACATTCTCGCTCGCCGCCGCGCGATTGGGCTGGCGCCTCGAAGCAACTACCTGTCTCGGTCTCCACGCCGCGCCATTCGAGCGTCTCGTGCCGCATCTGGCGCGAGGTGCACGCATCATTTGCCTCGTGCGCGATGGCAAGGCGGTCCGTGACCTTGCGAAGTGGCTGACGCAACGCGGATGGGGCGCCTCACTCGTGTGGACTCTCGTTGCGCTTGGCGGCCCAAGCGAATGCATCGACCAGCATCGCGCCGATCTCTTTCTCGAGGATATTGCCGGCAATCTTGTTGCAGTGGCGGTGCTGGCGAGGGGAGACCAGGGCCTTCCGCGCAGCTCGGGATTACCGGACGAACTCTTCGTCCACGACGGCCAGATCACAAAGCGCCCGGTGCGTGCGCTCGCGCTGTCGGCGCTGGCGCCGCGTCCCGGTGAACGGCTCTGGGATATTGGCGCGGGCTCGGGTTCGATTTCGGTCGAGTGGGCACTGTGCGGCGGCACCGCGACCGCCGTCGAGGCACGCGAGGGTCGCGCCGGGAACATTCGCAGCAATGCGACGGCGTTTGGGTTGGCACATCGGATCACGATCATCGCGGGAAAGGCGCCGGAAGCCCTTGCTGCGCTGGACGCACCTGACGCCGTTTTCATCGGCGGCGGTCTGGACATCGTGATGTTCGACGCCATCTGGTCGCGGCTCTCGCCCGGTACGCGGCTGGTCGCGCATTCAGTGACGCTGGAGACGGAAGCGCTGGTGGGTGAACTGCACCAGCGCCACGGCGGCGAATTGATGCGGGTCGAGATTGCGCACGCCGCTCCGCTCGGCCGCTACCGTTCCTGGGACGCAGCGCGGCCGGTGGTGCAATGGAGTGCGGTCCGATGAAGGTCGCCGGGCTCGGATTCAAGCGGGACGTCACGCTGGCCTCGCTGCGTGAGGCTCTTCTGGCGGCCGGCGGTCCCGAAGGCCTCGCTGCGATGGCAACGGTCAGCGACAGGGCCGACGCGGAGGCGCTGAAGCAGCTTGCGCGCGAATGCGGCATACCGATCAAGGCAATCACCGCCGAAATGCTGGCCGGCATCGACACGCCAACACAATCAAAGCTCATCGCGGAAAAGTTCGGGACGGGATCGGTCGCCGAAGCGGCCGCGCTCGCGGCAGCTGGACCTCGCGCGCGATTGATTGCGACGCGGGTGGTCTCGCAGGATCGCACCGCGACCGCGGCGATCGCGGAAGGGGACGGCGCATGACGGTGCACTTCATCGGTGCGGGGCCCGGTGCCCCTGACTTGCTGACGTTGCGCGGCCGCGACCTCATCTCCGCCTGTCCGGTCTGCCTCTATGCCGGCTCGCTTGTCCCTGAAGGCGTCTTGGCGCATTGCCCGCCCGGTGCACGGATCGTCAACACCGCGCCGCTGTCGCTCGACGAGATCATCGCGGAGATCGCTGCCGCGCATGCGGGCGGCAAGGACGTCGCGCGGCTGCATTCTGGCGATCTCTCGATCTGGTCGGCGATGGGCGAGCAACTCCGCCGCCTGCGCGCGCTCGACATTCCTTACACCGTCACGCCCGGCGTTCCCTCTTTCTCGGCCGCCGCGGCTGCGCTGGAGGTCGAGCTGACGCTGCCCGGCCTTGCCCAGACGGTGGTGCTGACGCGCACGCCTGGCCGAGCCAGCGCGATGCCGGAAGGCGAGAAGCTCGCGGCCTTCGCCGCCACCGGCGCGGTGCTCGCCATCCATCTGTCGATCCATCTGCTCGACAAGGTCGTCGCCGATCTGACGCCGCATTACGGCGCGGATTGCCCGGTCGCGATCGTCTGGCGTGCGAGCTGGCCCGACCAGCGCATCGTCCGCGCCACGCTCGCAACACTCGACCTAGCTGTCGGCAGCGAGATGGAGCGCACTGCATTGATTCTGGTCGGCAGGACGCTGGGCTCGGCGGATTTTTCCGAGAGCCGTCTCTATGCTGCCGATTATGACCGTCGCTATCGGCCGGTCGGCGCCGAGCCGCGCTTTCCGGAGGTGTCGTGATGGCGGCAGGGCTCGTCATCTCCGCGCCGGCGTCGGGCGTCGGCAAGACCACGCTGACGCTGGCGCTTGCCCGCGCCTGGCGCAACGGCGGATTGCGGGTGCAGTGCTTCAAGAGCGGCCCCGATTACATCGATCCCGCGTTTCATGCAGCCGCGACAGGACGCGCCTCAGTCAACGTCGACAGCTGGGCGATGGATCGCGGGACAATCTCGCATCTCGTCAGTCGCGGCATTGACGCCGATGTCGTGCTGGCCGAAGGCTCGATGGGCCTGTTCGACGGCGTGGCTGCCCGTGGCGTCTGCGGCACCGGGGCGACCGCCGACATCGCGGAGATGCTGGACTGGCCGGTGCTGCTGGTGATCGATCCATCCGGCCAGGCACAAACGGCGGCGGCAATCGCGGCGGGCCTTCGCGACTACCGCCCCGGTGTGCGCCTTGCGGGCGTCGTGCTCAATCGCGTTGCGAGCCCGCGCCACGAAGCTCTGGTGCGGCGTGCGCTGCTGGACGCCGGCATCGCCGTGTTCGGCGCGCTGCCGCGCCATGCCGAGATCAGCCTGCCGAAGCGGCATCTCGGGCTGGTCCAGGCCGAGGAGCAGGCGGAGATCGGCAAGCTGATCGACGAGGCCGCGCGCTTCGTCGCCGAGCATGTCGATCTCGATGCGGTGCTGCAATCGGCCGCCACCTGGTCGCCGCAACCTGCCGCAAGCGGCGTCAACGTGACGCCGCCCGGCCAGCGCATTGCGTTGGCCCGCGATGCCGCGTTCTCCTTCGTCTATCCGCATATGCTGGAAGCTTGGCGCGCGGCGGGCGCCGAGATATCGACATTCTCGCCGCTGGCTGACGAAGGCCCTGATCCGGGCGCCGATGTGTGCTGGCTGCCTGGCGGCTATCCCGAACTGCAGGCCGGCAGGATCGCGGCCAATGCGCGCTTCCGCGGCGGATTGCGCGCCTTCGCCGAAACGCGGCCGGTGCACGGCGAATGCGGAGGCTATATGGTGCTGGGCAGCGCTTTGACCGACGCCGACGGCATCAGCCACGAGATGACGGGCCTGCTCGGCCTTGAGACAAGCTTTGCCAAACGCCGCATGCATCTGGGCTATCGTTTGGCCGAGCTTGCCGCGCCGATGCCGGGCCATCAGGCCGGCGCACGCCTGCGTGGCCACGAATTCCACTATTCGACGATCGTCGCGCAGCCCGACATGGCGCTGGCGGTCGTCCACGACGCGACAGGCGCGGTCATCGCCGAGACCGGCTCGCGGCGGGGACAAGCCACCGGCACGTTCTTCCATCTGATCGCGGAGGACCGGTGAGCGGTTTTGTGTCCTTCGTCTCCGCCGGCCCCGGCGATCCCGAGCTCCTCACGCTCAAGGGTGCCGCGCGGCTGCGCGAGGCCGACGTCGTGCTCTATGACGATCTTGCTTCGGGCGCGATCCTCGATCTGGCCCGGCCCGGCGCCAATCTCGTCGCGGTGGGAAAGCGGGCGGGACGGCCCTCGACCAAGCAGCACCACGTCAATCGATTGCTGGTCGACTACGCCGTAACAGGCGCGCGCGTGGTGCGATTGAAGTCCGGCGATGCCGGCATCTTTGGCCGGCTTGAGGAGGAGGTCGAGACCCTGCGTGAAGCCGGCATCGGCTACGAGATCATTCCAGGCGTCACCACGGCCTGCGTGGCTGCGGCTCAGGCCGGCATTCCACTGACCCGGCGTCACACCTCGCGCCGGGTGCAGTTTATTACCGGAGCGGACGTCACCGGCGAGCTGCCGCCAGACCTCAATTGGGTGGCGCTGGCCGATCCCGAGGCGACGACCGTGGTCTATATGGGCCGGCGCACATTTCCGGCGCTCGTCGCAAAATTGATCGAGCACGGGCTCGCCCCGACCACGCCGGCGTTGTTTGCCGAATCGCTCGGCCGTCCCGATGAGCGACTGGTCCGCACCACCATTTCGGAACTTGCCGAGCAGCTTGCGCGGGGCGGAGCGGCATCCACGGCGGCCGTCATCCTGTTCGGCGCGCTGGCGGGGGATTATCCGTCATGACGCTCTCGGCCGCCCTTCGCCCCTTGACGCCCGGCTGGCGAAAGGGGCACACAAGAGAGGCATGGTGCTCGACGCGGCGCAAAGCGCCGGAGCATAATCGGGAATGGGGGTGGGCGGACCAAGTTGCGGCGTCCAAAACCCCAGCCGCCCCCGCGACTGTAAGCGGTGAGGGACTTCGATCAGCCACTGGGCCGCAAGGCCCGGGAAGGCCGGAGACTCCCAGTGAACCGCGAGCCAGGAGACCGGCCGTGCACGTTTTGAGGCCAAGGCCGTCGGGTGTGACGGCAAGAAGGATCTGAGCCATGCATATCGAACCCGGACTAGTCTCGGACGCCAAGCTTGTGCTGAGTTATGCAACCGGCATCGCCGTCGGCGGCGTTGCCTTGAAGCTCGCGGTCGAGACCGTGCGCGAGCAGGGCATCACGTCGTTCGCAGCGCGGACGCTCGCCACCACGGGCCTCGTGTTCGTCTTCTTCGAGATCCTGCCGCACTTCCCGGTCGGCGTCTCCGAAGTGCACTTCATCCTCGGCTCGACCTTGTTCCTGCTGTTTGGAGCGGCGCCTGCGGCCTTCGGCCTCGCGTTCGGCCTGCTGTTCCAGGGCATCTTCTTCGAGCCGCCCGACTTGCCGCAATATGGCATGAACGTCACCACGCTGCTGGTGCCGCTGTTCGGGATCCAGGCAATCGCCACGCGGATCATTTCGCGCAACACGGCCTATGTCGATCTGAAGTACCGCCAGGCGCTGGCGCTTTCGACGACCTATCAGGCCGGCGTCATCGCCTGGGTGGCGTTCTGGGCGCTCTATGGCGCCGGTTTTGCCGCGACCAACCTTGCCAGCATCGCGACCTTCGCGGCGTCCTATGCGCTCGTCATCGTGATCGAGCCGATCGCCGATCTCGGTGTGTTGGCGCTGGCGAAGTCGCTGCGCGGCGTCACCGCGGCCGGCCTCGTCACGCCGCGTTTGCACAACGCGGCCTAGAGACAAGCGAACGGGCGGCTGTTAATGGCCGCCCCTCGCAGGCACGATGCTCACGCTCTCCCTGATAGGCATCGGTTGCGGCGATCGCGGGCAGCTCACGCGCGCCGCCATCGGTGCCATCAACGCGGCCGATCTCGTCCTGATCCCGCGCAAAGGGACGGCCAAGTCCGACCTCGCCGATCTCAGGCGGACGATCTGCGCGGATGTGCTCGCCAGCGACAAGACACGTATCGCCGAGTTCGATCTGCCCGTGCGCGACGCCGCTGAAGCGGACTATCGCAAGGGCGTGGACGATTGGCACGATGCCGTGGCCGCTGTCTGGTCGCAGACGATCGCAGATCATCTCGAAGGCAAAGGCAAGGTCGCGCTGCTGATCTGGGGCGATCCCTCGCTTTATGATTCTTCGCTGCGCATTGCGCGGCGGCTCAATCCCTCGCCAAAGATCGAGGTTGTGCCCGGCATCACCTCGATCCAGGCGCTGTGTGCGGCGCATGCGCTGCCGCTCAACGATATCGGCGAGCCTTTTCTGGTCACGACCGGACGTCGCTTGCGCGAGGGCGGCTGGCCGCGAGGTGTCGATACCGTGGTGGTGATGCTCGACGGCGGCACGGCGTTCCAGTCGCTTGATCCCGCGGACCTGCACATCTGGTGGGGGGCCTATCTCGGCATGCCCGATCAGATTATCATGTCCGGCGCGCTGGCCGAGATCGGCCCGCGTATCGTCGCCGTGCGGCAAGAGGCGCGCGAGCGGCACGGCTGGATCATGGACAGTTACATCCTCAAGCGCAGGCCGTGAGGCAAGCGAGGCAGCATGCTCCCCGAATGGGTCACCCAACAATGCCCGGATATCTCCGCAGTCCACCGCGAGGCGGCGGTGGCGCGGCAGGCGCAACTGACGAAACCGACCGGCGCGCTCGGCCGGCTCGAGCAGCTCGCGATCGAGCTTGCGGGCCTGCAAGCAACGGAGCAACCGCGCGCGGCGCGGGTGCCGATCATCATCTTCGCCGGCGATCACGGCATCGTCGCGCAGGGCGTTTCGGCCTATCCGCAAGAAGTGACCATCGCGATGCTGGCGAATTTTGCCTCCGGCGGCGCCGCGATTTCGGTGCTCGCGCGTGAGCTGGGCTCCAGCCTGGAGGTCGTCGACACCGGCACGCTGGCGCATGAGGAGATGGCTGGAATCGTGACCGACAAGCCGCGCAGCGGCACGCGCGATTTCAGCGTCGAAGCTGCGCTCACCCCCGCAGAGCTGGCATTTGCGTTCGAAGCCGGACGACGTGCGGTGACGCGCGCGCAGGCCGGGCAGCCCGATCTTCTGATCTTCGGCGAGATGGGCATCGGCAACACCACGACATCGGCGGCGATTGCGGCGAGCCTGCTCGGCATGGGTGCCGAGGAGATCGCGGGCAGCGGCACCGGCATCGACGCGGCCGGCCGTGCGCACAAGGCACGGGTGATCGACGCTGCGATTGCACGCCATGGCATTGCGGGCGCTTCGCCCGAAAAGATCCTGTGCGCCGTCGGCGGTCTCGAGATCGCGGCCATCTGCGGTGCTGTTATCGCAGCAGCGCAGCGCCGCATCCCCGTGTTGATCGACGGCTTTATCGTGTCGGTCGCGGCGCTGGCGGCGGCGCGGCTCAACCCGTCGTGCCAGCCGTTCCTGCTGGCCTCGCATCAGTCCGCGGAGCAGGGGCATCGGCTGGTGCTTCGCGCGCTCAACGTGCAGCCGCTGATCAGCCTCGATCTCAGGCTCGGCGAAGGATCGGGCGCGGCCATCGCGCTGCCGCTGGTGCGGTCGGCCTGTGCGCTCCACAACGGCATGGCGACCTTTGCGCAGGCCAATGTGCCAGATCGTCCGGCCTGATCAAATCATCGGCTGATTGACGCAGACCACGCGCCAGCCGGTCGCGAGCCGGTCGATCCGGGTCAGCGACAGCGGATCGATCACAAAGCGCAGGGCCGCTTGTGGCGTCAGATCCAGCGCGATGCACAGCGCCGCGCGGATGGTGCCGGAATGCACGACGAGCGTTGCGGCCCCGGCGCCGATCTTCGACAGACCCAGCCGGACCCGCGCGACTTGATCCTCAAAGCTTTCGCCGCCCGGCGGCCGTCCGCGCGCTGGATCGCTCCAGAACCGTGCATAGGCCTCGCCACCGGTCGCGGCGAGTTCGTCATGCCGACGGCCGGTCCAGTCGCCAAAGCTCTGCTCGCTGAATTCGTCCAGCTGCAGAGGGTCGAGCCCAAGCGCGCGAGCCGTCTCGACCGTGCGCCGCGACGGGCTCGCATAGCTCGCGGCGTCCCGCGGCAGGCGCTGCCGCAGCGCCTCCAGCTGCGCGCGAGCGCCGAGATCGGCCGGCGCGTCGGCTGCATGGATCGTCCCCGTGACGCCATCGACGGGCGCGTGCCGTATCAGCCAGAGGAAGGTCTCGCCTTCCATGCTTATCTCCAAGGAAACTGGTCGTTGTGGCGATAACGCCGCAACTGGCACATTGACTCTGTCTGGATCGTAATCCTAGATGCTCGCGACGGTTTCCCCGAGAGGGGATGAAAAGGGAATGCGGTGCGGGGACGTTGTCCCCAATGCCGTGGCTGCCCCCGCAACTGTAAGCGGCGAATCTTGCGTCACGTGCCACTGGGTGTCTCGGTCCCGGGAAGGCGATGCAAGGTACTGACCCGCGAGCCAGGAGACCTGCCGTCAGCCGTGGTCACACGCGAAGATGTCGGTCGGGGAGTACAGACATTCGGCTTCATCGGAAGGCTTATGAGCCGGAAGATGGGACCTTGGTTCGCTGTGACGTGCCACTGACGTCATACCGAGGTCCAAGACCGTGTCTCCCGTTCGCATTGTACGACCGCGCGCGCTCCTGCTCGCATCCGCGGCGCTGACATCCTCTGTCATTCTTGATCTACCCGCCGCACTGGCGCAGCAGGCCCGCGAACCTCTGCCGCCGGTCGAGGTCACGCCCGCCCAATCCCGCAAGCCGGCCAGGCCCGCCGTACGGGAGGCGCAGGGCCCACGGCGCGCAGCTGCGCGCCGGCCAGCGGCCGGGTCTGTAGCGCCCAAGCCAGTCGTGCCAATCGCGGCAGCATCGACGCCGCTCAATACCAATGCCGTCGCCGAAAGCGCCTCGCGCCTTGGCCTGACCGTGCGCGAAACGCCCGCGACCGTGGAAGTGATCTCGGCCGCAACCATGCGCGAGCAGGGTTATCGCACCGTGTCCGACGTCGCCCAGGGAGCAGTCGGCGTCACCTCCGGCGACAATCCGGCTGAACCCTCGGCTTTCTCGATGCGCGGCTTCACCAACAGCCAGATCAACACGCTCTACAACGGCATCAAGATCGGTCCGCAGAACATGACCTCGCGGATCACCGACACGGCCAATCTTGAGGCTGTCGAATTCCTGAAGGGCCCGGCCTCGCTGATGTCGGGCGAGGGCGCCGCCGGCGGCGCGATCAACTTCGTCACCAAGCAGCCGCACACCGGTCCGATCCGGAACGAGGCCGATTTCTCCTGGGATTCGCTGAACTCGTTCCGGGCGCATTACGGCTCGGGCGGCAGCACCAATGTGCAGGGGCTGGACTATCGCTTCGACGTCAGCCGTTCCTCGCTCAACGGCTTTGCCGACGACACCAACACCAAGACGCTCGACGTGTCGGGCCAGCTCAATTACCGCATCTCCGACAGTCTCAAGGTCTGGGGCGCGATCGAGTACCGCGAGGACCGCTCGAAGGCCTATTGGGGCGCGCCGCTGGTGCCGATTGCCTTCAGTGGCTCGCATGCGACGACGGGGATCGTGTCCGGCAATTACATCTCGAACTACAACAAAACCAATCTCGGTGCGGTCACGATCGATGACCGCACCTTCAACACCAACTACAACGTTCTCGACAATCGCAACGTCGCACAGGAGGTCTGGCTGCGCGGCGGTTTCGAGCTGAAGCTGGCGCCCGACCTGACGCTGAAAAGCCAGGCCTATGGTTACGGCGCAGAGCGCACGTGGTTCAACAATGAGATCGAGGCGTTCAATTCCGGTACGAACCTGGTGGACCGTGAGCGCTTCTATGTCGCGCACAGCCAACGCCTGGTCGGCAACATCACCGACCTGATCTGGGATGCGAATATCGCCGGCTTTGACAACCGCTTGGTCACGACGCTGTCCTCGAGCTATCTTGATTTCGTGAGGCCGGGCGCCGCAAATTTCCCCGGCGATTCCGTTCCACTGGTCGATCCGCCCCGCGGCTACTACGGCCTGCTCACTATTCAGCAGCAGACCGCGCGCATCGACAATGAGGCGCTGTCATTCGAGGACCGGCTGAAGCTCACGCGCAGCTTTGCACTGGTTGGTGGCCTGCGTGTCGAGCATATTGGGCTCGACCGCAATTCGACCGACAAGTTCGGTCTGGAGAAGGCGAACTTCCCGTTCTCGCAATCGTGGGCCCCGACCACCGGCCGTATCGGCTATACGTGGGAAGCCGTTCCGGGCCTGACCTTCTTCAGCCAATATGCGACCGGCGCCGACATCGCAGCCAACAACATCTTCCTGCTCAATCCGACCGATCCGCTCAACCTGACCACCGCGCGCACCTATGAGACCGGCGTCAAGCATCTGTTCTGGGACAACCGGGCGGAGTGGTCGTTCTCGGCCTACGACATCCTGCGCAAGAACGTCTATGCCGCGGCCGGCGGCATGCAGCTCAATCTTGCCGGACGGCAGGAATCGAAGGGCGTCGAGCTTGCCGCGTCCGTGCGTCCGATCGAGCCTCTGCGTCTCTGGGGCAACATCGCCTATGTCGATGCGCGCTACGCCGACTACGATTTTGTCGGCGGCTCGTTCGCCGGCAACACGCCGCCGAACGTGCCGCGCGTCGTCGCCAATGCCGGCGCGTCGTACCGTTTCTTCACGCCCTGGGCGGTCGAGCTCGGCATCACCGGCCGCCATGTCGGCGACCGCTACAACACCGATGCCAACACCGTGACGCTGAAGGCCTACACCGTGGCCGATGTCTACGCCTTCGTCGACATCCCCAAGACCGTGTTCAACGCGGTCGACCAGGCCCGCCTGACCTTCCGGGTGCGCAACATCGCCGACAAGCGTTACGCGATCTGGGGCGATCCGTTCTATCCCGACCAGATCCTGCTGGGCGCGCCTAGGACCTATGAAATTTCGGCCGCGTTCAAGTGGTAGGACGCTGATCGATGATGCGCGCGATCGTCCTGCTGCATCGATGGCTCGGAATCGCGTTCTGCCTGCTGTTCGCGATGTGGTTCGCGACGGGGATCGTGATGCACTTCGTTCCGTTTCCCTCCCTGACGGAATCTGAACGCTTTGCCGGGCTCGTGCCGCTGGCTAGCGCTGAGACCAGGATTGCGGTCGCCGATGCCGTTGCCGCGAGCGGCATCGCGGATGCGACGCGCGTTCGCCTGATCCAGCGCAGCAACGGACCGGTCTATGTCGTCGCGGGGCCGTCGCGCGCGGGCGCAGTCCGCGCCTCCGACGGTGTCGACGCCTCGGTCTCGTCTTCCGAGGTCGCGCTGGCCATCGCGCGAGACCACGCACGCAGCCGTGGGCTGGATGCCGCGCAAGCCGCGATCGTCGCGCGCGCGGACTATGACCAATGGAGCGTGCCAAACGGCTTTGACCGCCATCGGCCCCTGTTTCGAGTTGCCCTGGGCGACGCCGCCGCAACGGAGGTCTATGTCTCCTCGCTCACCGGCGAGATCGTTCTGGATACGACGCGCAGCGAGCGGACCTGGAATCTCGTCGGCAGCGTGCTGCACTGGATCTATCCGACAGTCCTGCGAAGTAATTGGTCGCTGTGGGATCGCGTGGTCTGGACCTTGTCACTGCTGGCCCTGGTCGCAGCATTGTTGGGCGCTGTGCTCGGCCTCGCGCGGATCAAACCTCGAGGCGGTCTGATCGGCTCGCCCTATCGTGGCTGGCATGCGCTGCATCATCTCATCGGCCTCGCGGCGATGGTGTTTGTGCTGACCTGGGTTTTCAGTGGTTGGCTCTCGATGGATCACGGGCGGCTGTTCTCGCGTGGGCAATTGACCTCGGCTGAATCCAGCGTGATGAACGCTTCACCGAGTTGGACGGCTGCCCCATCGCTCGATCGGCAGCCTGTGTCGCCGTTGGCCCGTGAGATCGAATGGTTTGCCTTCAACGGCAATCTCTATCGGCGGGATCGGACGGGCCTTGCCGCTCAGACATTGATCAAGGCGGGGGGCGATGGACCAACGGGATCTCTGGATGTGCACGAAGCTCAGGAGCTGACCGCGCGTCTCGCGGCCGGCTGCGGCGTACCGTCTGTACTTGCCGGCAATGACGACTATCCCGCGCAGTCCACCGTTCCGGGTGCCCCGGTCTACCGCTCGTACTGCGGCGACCTCTGGTTCGACATCGACGGCGCCGACGGCAATTTGCTGCAAAGGCTGGATTCGTCGCGGCGGGTCTATCGCTGGCTCTACGGCGCGCTGCACACGCTGGATTTTCCCGCCCTCGTCGCGCGCCCGTTGCTGCGCGACGGTTTGGTCGTCGGGCTCTGCGCCCTCGGCTTTCTGTTCTCCATCACGGGCATTGCCATCGGCTGGCGCCGCCTCGTCGCGATGCGTTGAGCGGGGCAAAACCACCGCTTACTGATCGTACAATAAAGAGAGGCTGAGCCGACTGGCATGCATAGCTCATAAGCAATCGCATCGGCCGCAGCACCGGTCGATCGCCTGCAAATTAGACAGTACTCGCACCACGCCTGGATAGCAGTGCAGCGGATGTCGCGTTTCGTCCTGGAAAATTCGTGGTGCGCTGCACTTATCCTGGGTGGAACGATCCACACTGACGTGCTCTCCATGCGGGCAGCGCTGCACTAAAAAGTGCCTCGGCGCGTCGCGCCGGTCGCGGGCCGGTCCTGTGCGTTGCGACAACTCCGGCCCTATCCCGAGACCGTCGCTCTGTCGCACGCTCGCAAGCGGTGGCATGACAGGGGGATGATGAGCACTCTCGGTTTGGCATTGAACTTGGCGATGGACGGGAAGCACCCGGCGTCAGGTTCGAATGTCGTCCGCAGCTGACGCCACATGAGCACTGACGAAGATCACTGGGAAGTCGGCACCGATATCGGCGGCACCTTCACCGACATCATCGCGATCCGGCACTCCCCCGCGGAGGCGCGGATCGCGAAAGTACCGTCGCGACCTCAAGCTCCGGTTCAGGCGATGCTGGAGGCGATCGAGGCGGTGGGCCTGCGCAAGAGCGAGGTCAAGCGCTTCGTCCACGGCACCACGCGCGTGACCAACGCCATCGTCGAAGGACGTCTGCCGAAAGTGGCGCTGGTGGCGACCCAAGGCTTTGCCGACGTGCTGGAGATCGCGCGCTATCGCCGCCGCGATCTCTATCGTCTCGACGTCCCGCCGAAATCGCCGCCGCTGGTGCCGCCCGAACGATGTTTTGGCCTCGCCGAGCGCCTCGATCACGAGGGCCGGGTGCTGAAGGCGCTGGATGACGCGGAGATCGAGCGTCTGGTGGCCTGGCTGAAAATGACGGGCGTACAGAGCGTCGCGGTCGCACTGCTGCACGCCTACGCCAATCCCGTCCACGAGAAGATGCTCGGCGAGCGGCTCAAGGGCGTCGTTGCCCACGTCTCGCTGTCGCACGAGGTCAATCCCGAGGCGCGTGAATACGAGCGGACTTCGGCGACCGTGTTCAACGCGGCCGCCATGCCGATTGCGGTCGAATATCTCAGCGAGCTGGAGCAGCGGCTGCCGATCGGCCCCGGCCTGCAGGTGTTTCATTCGGCCGGCGCCATGGTCCCGATCTCGGCCGTGAAGCGGCGGCCGCTGGTGATGGCGATGTCAGGCCCAGCGGCCGGCGTCTCCGCATCCGTCAGCATCGCGCGCCAGCTCGGCACATCGCGGATGCTGACGTTCGACATGGGCGGCACCACGACCGACGTCTGCCTGATCGTTGACGGCCAGGCCGAGATGACAGACGGCCGGATGCTCGGCGACAAGCCGCTGCGCCAGCCGATGCTTGCGGTTCATTCGATCGGGGCGGGCGGCGGATCGATCGTGCGCAATGGTCCCGGTGGCCTGACCGTCGGACCGGAAAGTGCCGGCTCCGAGCCGGGACCGGCCTGCTACGGCCGCGGCGGTATCGAGCCGACCATCACCGACGCCAACGCGGTGCTCGGCTATCTCAATCCCGAAACCAAACTTGGCGACCGGATCGGAATCGACATCCAGGCAGCCAGCGAAGTGATCGCGCCGATCGCGCGCACTCTGGGGCTGAGCCCGACCGAAACCGCGCTCGGCATCATCAAGGTCGCGAATGCGACAATGGCGCGTGCGCTCCGCCGCGTCACGGTCGAGCGGGGCATCGACGGACGCGACTGCACACTTCTCGCTTTCGGCGGCGGCGGGCCGATGCACGCCGCGGGCCTGGCCGATCTCTACGGGATCGCCGAGGTCGTCGTTCCCAGTGCATCGAGCGCGTTTTCGGCGCTGGGTTGTCTCACCGCCGATTTCAGCTTCCTCCAGCAGCAAACCCTGCGCGCGGCGCTCGACGGCATCGACCTCGCCCGTGTGTCCGAGCGGATCCGGGTGCTGATCGACGATGCCTCGGCGCCGCTGATTGCCAACGGCGTTGCCGCGACCGAGATTCAGATCGAGCTGGTGGCCTTGATGCGCTACGCGGCGCAGAACGACGCCATTCCGGTGCCGTTCGCGCGACCGCTCGACGTCATCACGCTGAAGAGGGATTTTCTGGCCCGGCACCACGAGCTGTTCGGCTATGCGACGGGCGAGAGCTGCGTCATCGAATCCGTGCGGGTGCAGGCACGCCGTCCGTCGGCGACCGTCGTGAGCCGGCCGACCGTCGCGGTCAGGACGGTATCAACCGGCGAGCGCATCTGCTCGTTCGACGGCTTTCACGACATCGCGACAAGCATCATCGACCGCGCGTCGCTGACCGAAATCGTCAGCGGCCCGGCCATCATTGAAGACGCATGGTCGACCGTGGTGGTCCCGCCCGGCTGGCAGGCAAGGCCGGATGTTTCAGGCAATTTGTTCCTGACGCGGGGGGCGGCATGAAGCTCGATCCGTTCGTCGTCGAAGTCATCAGGCACGGGCTCTCGGCCGCGGCCGAGGAGATGAGCCTGGTGATGACGCGCTCGGCGCGCTCGCCGCTGCTGCGCGAGGCCGGCGACCTGTCGTCGGCGATCACGGACGGCCGCGGCGACCTGGTCGGACAGGGTCGCGACATTCCGATCCATCTCGGCGCAATGGCCTATACGGTCCTCGAATTGCTGAAGGTGGTGCCGCGGGACGGCCTAAGAGACGGCGACGCACTGATCTACAATGTCGGCCCGCTCGGCGGCAACCATCTCAACGACGTCAAGGTCGTGCGGCCCGTCTTCGTCGATGGCGAGATCGTCGCGTTCGCGGTCAGCCTCGCGCATTGGCCCGATATCGGCGGCACCTGGCCCGGCAGCTATTTTGCGAAAGCCATCGACACCTTCCAGGAGGCGATGCGCATTCCGCCGGTTCTGATCGCCACGGCAGCGGGCGTCAATACGCCGATCGTGCAGCTGCTCAAGGCCAATGTTCGCGATCCCGACTCCTGCGAGGGCGATCTTCTCGCCCAGATCGCCGCAACAAAAGCCGGCGAGAAGCGCATCGTCGAGCTTTGCCGCGAGCACGGCAAGGCCGTCTTCACGGCGGTGCAGTCGCGCCTGCACGATCTCTCCGAAATCGAGATGCGCGAGGCGCTGCGCGATCTGCCTGACGGCGTCTACGAGGGCGAGGATTATCTGGACGACGGCGGCGTCGACGACGCGCCTGCGCGCATTCATGTCAAGATCACCATTGCCGGCGACGAAGCGACCTTCGACCTCTCGGGAAGCTGCGACCGCGTCTCGAATTTCTGCAACACGACGCCGTTCATGGCGCGCTCGGCGGTGGCCTATGCCGCGCGCATCATGAGCGGGCGCGACATGAACCAGAACGCGGGCGCGCTGCGGCCGCTGACCATCATCACGCGCCCGGGCTCGATCCTGGAGCCGGGGTGGAATGCCTCGGTTGCGGCCGGCAACCACGAGACCTCGATGCGCATCGTCGATGCGATTTTTCGCGCGATGCAGAATACCATTCCGGAGCGCCTGTCTGCGGGCGGGGCGACCACGGCGGGCGTCCTCTTCTTCGCCGAACCTCGACAGAACGGTTCGTGGAAGATGCTCTACGAGGTCCACGGCGGTGGCGAGGGCGCGCGGCCTGATCGGGACGGCATCTCCGCGACGCGGGTGCACCTGTCCAACACCTCGAACACGCCGGTCGAGGTGATCGAGGCGAATTACGCGATCCAAGTGGAGCAGCAGGCCATTCGCCGGCAGTCCGGCGGCGCCGGAGCGCATCGCGGCGGGGACGGCGTCATCCGTACCTATCGTATCCTGGCGCCGTCGATGCATCTGACCACCTGCATCGAGCGCATGGTGATCGCGCCGTTCGGCATGCAGGGCGGCGAACCCGGCAAGACCTGCCGCATCTCGCTGATCAGGCAGGACGCGAGCGTCGCGATCGACGGCAAGTCGAACCTGGTGCTGCAGCAAGGCGATCTCGTCACGATCGAGACCTGCGGCGGCGGTGGCTACGGCGTCGAGGCTGCGGAATGAAGGGATTGCAATGAGCAGATTGTTGCGAACCGGGCTGAATGCCGGCGACTGCGCGCCCATGGCCGTGGTCGGTGGCGAGGGCGTCTATTTTCATCTGTCGGACGGCCGCAAGCTCATCGACGGCAGCAACACCGGCGGCGGCCTCGGACATCGTCATCCCGCCATGGTGGAGGCGATCCGCCGCGCCGCGGATACGCCCGTCGTGAACGAGGGGTGGACCTGGGTCGGCCGCGAGCAGGCGGCTGACGATTTGATGGCCACCGCGTTCCGTGGCGAAGAGGATTGGGTCGGCGCGGTGCGCTTCTGCATCAGCGGCAGCGAGGCCAACGACATGGCGCTGTCGCTGTGTCAGGCGCTGACGCAGCGGTCCGCGCTGGCGACGCGCGAGCGCGCCTATCACGGCATCACCGGCCTGTCGCGCAGCATGACGGTGCAGCCGCAATGGCATGGCGGTCTTGCGGTCCACTCGGGCGGCTCGAAGCTGCCGGCGCCGATGGCGCCGGTGCGGATATTGCCGGCGCCGGACGGCGCGATCTATGGCGCGCCAGCCAACAATGTTCCTCCCAGCGAATATCTTGCCGACGCCACGGGCCTGCTTTCGGATACCGCAGCGACGATCATCGACTACACGCAGGGCGGCATCTACTACGACGGCGCCTATCAGGACGAGGTGGCGCGGTGCGCGCGGCAGGCTGGCTCATACTGGATCGCCGACGAAGTGGTGACTGGTGCGGGTCGTGCCGGGCGCTGGTTCGCGTTCCAGGGTGCCGAAAGCCGCCCTGACATCGTGACGCTCGGAAAATCGCTCGGCGGCGGCGCGGCGGCGGTTGCCGCGGTGGTGGTGTCGAAAGATATCGTCGAACGGCTCAAGGGCACGAGCTGGCAGAATTACGGCACGTTGCGCGGGCATCCTATCGGCATGGCCGCCGTTAGCGCCTATCTCAAGGTCGTCAGCGAAGAGAAGATTCTTGAGCACGTGAAGAACCTCGAAAAGCTGTTCACCCGCCGCCTGCTCGTCATCGCGCAAAAGCATCCGAGCGTGCAGCGCGTGGCCGGGCAGGGGCTGCACTGGACCGTGGAGCTGCACGGGCCGGACTGGCGCTCCTGGCACGCTGACACTATCGAGGTGCCGATCGCCTCGCGCGTCGCGGAGCGGGCCCTGGAGGCAGGCGCCGTGATCGGCACCAGCGGTGAGCAGACCTCGCTGTTCCTCGCACCGCCGCTCGTGATCTCCGAGCATGAGGCCGGACAGCTTCTGGACGCGCTGGACCACGGCCTCGATGTTGCGGATGAGGAGCAGACATGAGGGTGCATCGTGCAACGCACGCTATGCCCGAGCCGCAGGGAGCGGCTGGAAAGTCCGGATGATGCTGCGTTATGCTGCCGCGCGCCGGCACATTATTTGAAATTCTAGCCTAGCCCAAGACACCACCAGGAAATCGCTGATGCGTATCGTCAATGTTGCCGCCGCCCAGATGGGCCCGATCCAGAAAGCCGACAGCCGCGAGGCGGTCGTCAAGCGCATGATTGCGCTGATGGACGAGGCCAAAAGCAAGGGCGCCGACCTGATCGTCTATCCGGAACTGGCGCTCACGACCTTCTTTCCGCGTTGGTACGTGGAGGACCGGGCCGAGTTCGACAATTGGTTTGAGCGCGAGATGCCCAATGCGGCGACCCGGCCGTTGTTCGAGCGCGCGGCGCAGCACCAGATGGCGATGAATTTCGGCTATGCGGAGCTGACGCCCGACGGGCATCATTTCAACACTGCTGTTCTCACCGACAAATCCGGCAAGATCGTCGGAAAATATCGCAAGATCCATTTGCCCGGCCATGTGGAATACGACACCAAACGCTCGCACCAGCATCTGGAGAAGCGCTATTTCGAGCCGGGCGATCTCGGCTTCAACGTCTGGCGCGAGCTGGGCGGCATCATCGGCATGGCGATCTGCAACGACCGGCGCTGGCCCGAGACCTATCGCGTCATGGGCTTGCAAGGCGTCGAGATGGTGCTGATCGGCTACAACACGCCGTCCGTGAATGCGGAGAGGAGCGACGAGGGCATCGAGAAACGCCTGTTTCACAACCGCCTCTCCGCGCAGGCCGGCGCCTATCAGAACGCGACCTGGGTCGTCGCGGTGGCCAAGGCCGGCAACGAGGACGGACACCCGCTGTTCGGCGGCAGCCTCATCGTTGATCCCAATGGCGAAATCGTCGCCGAAGCGAAGACGGAGGACGACGAGCTGCTGGCCCACGCCTGCGACCTCGACGCCACCACCTTCGGCAAGACCACGATCTTCAATTTCGCGCAGCATCGCCGTATCGAGCATTACGGGCTGATCACCAGCCGAACGGGCGCAGTGCCGCCGCCGGAGAAGTGACGTCGATGGCGGACAAGGGCACATCAGGTATTCCCCTGCGCGAGCTCGATCCACGCGATCGCTACAAACTGCTTTGCGGCGTGGTGGTGCCACGGCCGATTGCGCTGGTGACGACGCTCGATGCGAACGGGGCGGTCAACGCCGCGCCCTTCAGCTTCTTCAACGTGTTCTCGGAGAGCCCGGCGCTGATCGTGCTCGGTCTCCAGCACAAGCCGGATCACAGCCCGAAGGACACCACCCGCAACATCCATCGCGACGGCGAGTTCGTCGTTCACATGGTGGACGAGGCGTTGTCGGTGGCAATGAACGACTGCGCGGTCGATTTTCCGTCCGGTGACAGCGAGGTCGCCGCTGCAGGACTCGCGACCCTTCCCTCAGTCGACGTGAAGGTGCCGCGCCTCGCCGCCGCTCCCTTTGCGCTCGAATGCCGGCGCCATGTCGCGCTGAATTTTTCGCCCGATCGCGAACTGCTGGTCGGCGAGGTGCTCCGGATTCATGCCCGCGAGGGCCTCGTCGACGAGGCCAATATGTATGTCGATCTCGACGCCTACCGGCCGATTGGCCGCATGTTCGGCAATCTCTACACGACGCAGCGGGATACGTTCGCGCTTGTCCGCGAGAGCCACGCGCAATGGCTCGCGCGGCAGGACGCCAAAGAGCTGAAGGACGCCTAGTGATTCGAGAACTGCACCGTACCCAGCGCCATGGTGACAGCCGCCTGTGTCGGGTCGATCACGGCAACGCCGAGCGCGTCTTCGAGGGGACGGCGATGGCGCGCCATGCCGGCGCAGCCCATCACGATGGCGCGGGCGCCGTCCTCGTCGCGCAGCGCGCGGCCGATTTCGATCATCCTGGCCAGCGTGCCTTCGCCCGAGGCGGTTTCGGCAACGCTCATGTTGAGCGGCCGCTCGCCGGCAAGGCGTTCGGTCAGTCCCATCTGCCTGAGATAGCGCATGTGACGCGGGATCGAGCGCTGGGCGATCGCGATGACGCCAAAGGTTTCGGCGCGGGCCAGCGCGGTCAGCACGCCGCACTCGGCGATGCCAAACACGGGGCGATCGGTGCCTTCGCGGCAGACCTGAAGCCCGGGATCGCTGTAGCAGGCGATGACAAAGGCGGCCGAGCTGTTGTCGCCCTCGACCAGCCGGCGCAGCGGCATGGTGACGCCATCGACATCGGCCTGGCTTTCAATGCCGAACGGTCCCTCGGCCAGCGTCTGGCAGACCAGCTCTGGGCCGCCCTCGAAACCGAGCGGCTTCAGCGCGTCCTCCAGCCCCTGCGTGACCGCAGGGTTGGAATTCGGATTGATGACGAGAATGCGCGGTCGGGACATGCTGGTCTTCCTGCAAAATTTCGATCACTTGCCCTAAGCCTATCATGGAGTGCCTCATGACTGAACCCGCTTACGACCTGATCATTCGCGGTGGGCGCGTCGCGACGACGACCGACGTCTTTGAAGCCGATGTCGCCATCTCCGGTGAGACCATCGCCGCTATCGGGCGTGGGCTTCCGTCCGCGAAGCGCGAGATCGACGCGCGCGGGAAGCTCGTTCTGCCCGGCGGCGTCGACAGCCACGCCCATATCGAGCAGCTGTCCGCGGCCGGCATCATGAACGCCGACACGTTCGAGAGCGCGACCGTCTCCGCCGCTTTTGGCGGCACCACCACGGTGATCCCGTTTGCCGCACAGCATGTCGGCATGAAGCTGCCGCAGGTGGTCGAGGATTATCACGCGCTCGCGAAGAAGGGCGCCGTGATCGACTACGCCTTTCACATGATCATTGCGGATGCGACCAGGGAAACGGTCGAGGAGCATATTCCGGCGTTGGTGAAGCAGGGCCATGCCTCGATCAAGATCTTCATGACTTATGATCGGCTCAAGGTCGACGACGAGCCGTTGCTGGACATCCTTCTCGCCGCGCGCCAGTCCGGCGCGATGTTGTGCGCCCATGCCGAAAACCACGGCATCATCGCCTGGATGGTGAAGCGCCTGCTCGCGCGCGGCTACACGTTGCCGAAATACCACGCCGTCAGCCACGCCCGCGTGTCGGAGGCCGAAGCCTTTACCCGGCTGATCGGCATGGCGGCACTGATCGACCAGCCCATCATGATCTTCCATGTCTCGACCGCCGAGGGCGCCAAGGTGATCCGCGATGCGCGCGGGCAGGGGCTGAAGGTGTTTGCCGAAACCTGTCCGCAATACCTCTTCCTCACCGCTGCCGATCTCGACAAGCCCGGGGCGGAAGGCGCTAAGTGGATGTGCAGCCCGCCGCCGCGGACGCATGCCGACCAGGAGGCGCTGTGGCAGGCGCTGTCGCTGGGCGATCTCCAGACCATCTCGTCGGATCACGCGCCTTATCGTTACGACGAGACCGGCAAGCTGCGTGCCGGACCCAATCCCAACTTCAAGCAGGTCGCGAATGGCCTGCCGGGACTGGAGCTGCGCCTGCCGCTGCTGTTCGACGCGATGGTGTCGAAAGGGCGGCTCGGCCTGGAGAAGTTCGTCGAGCTGACCTCGACCGCGCCAGCCAAGATCTACAATCTGCATCCGCGCAAGGGTTCGATCGCGGTCGGTGCCGATGCCGATATCGCGATCTGGGATCCCGATCGCGAGACCGTGATCGCCGACGAGATGATGCACGACCTCGCTGGCTACACGCCGTTTGCGGGACGAAAGCTGAAGGGCTGGCCGGTGTCGGTGCTGTCGCGCGGGCGCGTCATCATCGACGGCAACAAGTGCGTCGCGAGCGCAGGCAGCGGCCTGTTCCTGGCACGCAGCGGCGGCGAGGCGGCCAAGCCGACGGGCCGGCTCGTCGCCGACATGGATCCGGAACGGAATTTCGGGGCGAAACTGCTGTGATGGTGGATCGCGCGCGATGAAGATCGTCATCTTCGGCGGCACCGGGTTTGTCGGCCTTAACGTTGCGGAGGTGCTGCTCGCGCGCGGGCATGACGTGACGCTGTATGACCGCGCAGAGTTGCCACCATCCGCGCGGCGATCTCTTGCCGACTACGGCGCCCGGCTCAAGGCGGTGCAGGGCGATATCACCGATGCAGATGCCGTCGATGCCCTCATCGCTGAAGGCGTCGATGCGATCGTGCTGGGCGCGGCGATCACCGCCGGTGATGAACTGGAGAGAGCGTCGACCGCACGCGTTCTCGAGATCAACGTGATGGCGCAGATCCCGATCCTGCTCGCCGCGATCCGTCATGGTGTCCGCCGCGTCGTCAATCTCTCGTCGGCATCGGCCTACGGCGCCGCGGGGGCGCGAGTCGAGATTCTCGACGAGGAAACGCCTTGCGATCCGGTCTCGTTCTACGCCATCAGCAAGTTCACCTCGGAGCGCTCTGTCGCGCGCCATGCCGAACTCTTCGGCGGCGATTTCCTGAGCGTGCGGCTGAGCGCCCTGTTCGGACCGTGGGAGCGACCGAGCTCCGTACGCGACACGCCAAGCCTCCAGTTCCAGATCTTGGCCGCGTTCGCCCGCGGCGAGCCGGCGATCATGCCTGAAGCGGGCATGAGGGACTGGATCTACGCGCCGGATGCGGCCGAGGCCGTGGCGATCCTGATCGAAGCTGACCGGCCGCGCCACCGGCTCTACAACATCTCCCGCGGAGGGCCTTGGCCTGCGCTGCAATGGGGCGAGGCCTACGCTGCGTTGCATCCCGGCCTGGAGTGCCGGCTCGCGGCGCCCGGCGAGAAAACCGTCATCAAGCTGCATGGGGCCTATCGCGCGCCGCTGTCGGTGAACCGGATGGCGGATGAATTCGGCTGGCGCGCGCGGTTCGGCTGCGCCGAGTCGGCGGCCGCGATGAGCGCCTGGTTGACGCAGCATAAGGACTGGATCTGACATGCGGCTGCAAGGGCGCACGGCCATCATCACGGGAGCGGGTTCGGGTATCGGCCGCGCCAGCGCCAAGCTCTTCGCGGAAGAGGGCGCGCATCTCGCTCTAGTCGATCGCGATGCCGCAGGACTTCAGGAGACCCTGAGCCTGGTCGGCGAAGCAACGACGCATGTCGGCGACGTCGGCGATGCCGGTTTCGCCGAGACCGTCGTCGGCGATGTCGTGGCGCGACACGGTCGGCTCGACATCCTGATGACCGCCGCGGGGTTTTCCTGCGGCGGCACGGTGCTGACAACGAGCCCGGCCGATTGGGATGCGGTGTTCCGCACCAATGTCGGCGGCACCTGGCTGTGGGCGCGGGCGGCCGTGCCGCAGATGCAGCGGCAGAACAGCGGTTCGATCATCACGCTGGCGTCGCAGCTTGCGATTGCTGGCGGCAAGGGCAACAGCGCCTATATCGCCGCCAAGGGCGCGATCGTCAGCCTGACCCGGACGATGGCGGTGGATTTCGCAACCGACGGCATTCGCGTCAACGCGATTGCGCCCGGTGCGATCGACACGCCGATGCTTCGCCGCAGCTTTGCCCGTCATACCAATTCAGAAGAGGTGCGCGAAACCTCCCGCAACCGCCACGCCATGAAGCGGTTCGGCTAGGCCGATGAGGTCGCGCAAGCGGCGCTGCATCTCGCAAGCAATGCGTCCTCGTTTACGACCGGCACCGTGATGGTGGTCGACGGAGGCTGGCTCGCGGCATGAGCGATGCGCTGACAGAGCTCGAAGTGAGCGTTCACGCCGATCTCGTACGGATCGCGCATCCCGGTGCCGCCTGGCTCGAACCGAAGACGGGACCGGACGGCAAGCCGGCGCTGGATGTGCTCGTGATCGGCGCCGGCCAATCGGGCATCGCCATCGGCTTCGGCCTGATGCGCTCCCGCGTCAGCAACATCCTGCTGCTCGACAAGGCCGAGGAGGGGATGGAAGGCCCGTGGCTCACCTATGCCCGCATGCCGACGCTGCGCAGCCCGAAGGACTATACCGGTCCTGACCTCGACATTCCGAGCCTGACCTATCAATCTTGGCATGAAGCCCGCTTCGGTAAGGAAAGCTGGCAGACGCTGAACCTAATCCTGAGGGAGCATTGGGCTGAGTATTTGCTCTGGCTGCGACGTACGATCGCATTGCCGGTGCGCAACGGCTGCGAGCTTCTGGAAATCCGGCCGACGGCGGATGGTTTGTTGGCCGCACGCGTGAAACGTGGCGATGGACTCGAGACGCTCCATGCGCGCAAGATCGTGCTGGCGACCGGGCAGGAGGGAATGGGGGACTGGATGATCCCGGAGCCGCTGAGCCATCTGCCCGAGAGCTCGGTCGCAACGGTCGCCGATGATATCGATTTCGAGAACCTCCGCGGCAAGCGCGTCGCCGTGATCGGCGCCGGCGCATCGGCGTTCGACAATGCGGCAACCGCGCTGGAAGCGGGCGCAGCGGAGGTGCATCTGCTGTGTCGTCGCGCGCAGATCCAGGTGGTCCAGCCCTATCGCTGGCTGACCTTCCGCGGCTTCTTGCGCCATCTCAGCGATCTCGACGATGCCTGGCGCTGGCGCTTCATGCGCACCATCCTCGAGATGCGCGAAGGCTTTCCGCAACCAACTTACGATCGCTGCGCAAATCATGCCAATTTCACATTGCACGAGAGCGCGCCGATCGAGGCAGCCCGCGAGACCGATGACGGCCTGGAATTGCAGACGCCGCACGGCGCCATACCTGCGGATTTCGTCATCTGCGGCACCGGCATCGACATGAACTTTGCCGGACGTGGCGAGCTGCGCGCATTTGCCGGCAATATCGCAACCTGGGCCGACCGCTATAGGCCTCCCGAGAGCGAGCGCAACGTGCGGCTCGGCCGCTTTCCCTATCTCGCCGACGATTACGCCTTCACCGAACGTGTTGCGGGCGAGACGCCGTGGATCTCGAACATCCATCTCTTCGCCATCGCCTCCACCATGAGTTTTGGTCCGTCGGGATCGTCGATCAACGCGATGACGACTGCGGTGCCGAAGCTGGTGAATGGCCTGACGCGCGGCCTGTTCCGCGCCGATGTCGAACGACACTGGGCCTCGCTTCGCGCCTACGACGTGCCGCAGGCCGTGGTCACGCGGCCGGCGCGAAACATGGAGGAACCGCGATGATCGTCCATGCGCCACCGCGACAAAGCGTCCACAAGAGCGCATCATGAGACTGGCGCGCAACTTGCTTCTTTCTTGACCTGTCCTGCTGGCGTTCCTGTCGAAAATATTGGGGAAAACGAATGCGTTTTGTATCTTTCAGGCTGGCATCCTCCGTGCTCGCCACCACCGCGTTGTTGCTCGTCGCCACCGCGCCCTCGCAAGCGCAAACCAGGGCCGAGACGTTGCGCTATGTCACTGGCGCATCCGTCAACACGCTGGATCCCAACATTCCGGGCTCGACGCGCGAATCCTTCGCGCTGAGCATGAGCACATACGACCGCCTGGTGGCGTTCGGCCGCAAGCAGCTCAACGGCAAATGGGTGTTCGATCTCGACAAGATCACCGGTGAGCTCGCCGAATCCTACGACGTCAGCCCGGACGGACTGAAGCTGACATTCCGTCTGCGCAAGGATGCCAAGTTCCAGGACGGCTCGCCCGTGACCGCCGAGGACGTGAAATGGTCGCTAGATCGCTGCGTCACCGCGCCGATCCTCGGCAAGGCACAATTGCTGACGGGATCGTTGACGTCGGCCGACCAGTTCAAGGTGATCGATCCCCTCACGATCGAAGTGACGCTGCCAAAGCCCGACAAGCTCGCGCTGCCGAATCTCGCGACGGTCTACCCGTTGATCATCAACTCGAAGGTCGCCAAGGAGCATGCGACCCCGGACGATCCCTGGGCCACGGCCTGGCTGAAGGAGCATACCGCCGGCAGCGGTGCTTACGTGATCGAGAGCTTCAAGCCCGGCGAGCAGGTGATCATCAAGCGCAACGAGGCCTGGAACCGCGGCTCGCCCGACAAGCCGGCCTTTTTCAAGCGCGTGATCGTGCAGTCCGTGCCGGAGCCCGCGACCCGCGCCAATCTGGTCGAGCGCGGCGACGCCGATCTCGTCGTCGATCTCCAGGCCAGCGACGTGCAGTCGCTCGAGGCCAAGGGCAAGCTCAAGGTGGTCTCGACGCCGCAATACAATTCGATCACCTTCGTCTCGATGAACAACCAGATCCCGCCTTTCGATAACGTCAATGTCCGCCGCGCCATCGCCTTCGCGCTGCCCTATGAGGATATGTTCAAGGCTGCCTTGTTCGGCCGCGGAGCGCCGCTGTTCGGTGCGAATTGGCCTGATGGCAAGCCGCTGAACGGCATCTATCCGTTCCAGGCACCGGTGAAGACCGATCTCGACAAGGCGAGGGAATATCTGAAGGCCGCAGGACTCCCCGAGGGTTTTTCGACCACCTTCAGCTTCAACGTAGGCCAGGCCTCGACCGCGGAGCCGATGGCTGCTCTCGTGAAGGAATCCCTTGCCAAGATCGGGATCAAGGTCGACATCCAGAAGCTGCCGGATGCGCAGATGTCGACGCAGATCAACGAAAAGAAGCTGCCCTTGTTCACGGAAGGCATCGTCGCCTGGCTGCCGTCGACCGATTACTTCTACCGCAACTTCTACACCGGCAATCAGCGCTGGAATTACAGCTCGATCAACAATTCCGAGCTGGCCGCGATCGCGCAGGAAGCACGCTTCGAGCCCGACAAGGCCAAGTACGAGGAGGATGGCCGCAAGCTCAACGCGATCCATTTCAGCGAGATGCCGCAGATCCCGCTGTGGCAGCCGAATCAGGACGCCGTGATGGCCTCGTCGATCGAGGGCTATACCTACGAGTTCCATCGTCAGGTGGACTATCGCGACGTCAGCCGCAAGTAATTTGAGTAAAAAGTGGCTTCCGCAAGCTAGAGGCTCTGAAAGGTGATGACCGGTCTTGGTGCGACGGTGGCGCGGGCGGGGAGGCGGCTTCTGTCGTCGCTGCCGGCGTTGTTCGGCGTGCTGGTCTTCACCTTTCTCCTGATGCGGGTCCTCCCCGGAGATCCCGCGGTGTTCTTTGCCTCGGGACCCAATGCCGGCAAGGAGGAGATCGAGCAGATCCGCAAACAGATGGGGCTCGACAAGTCGGTGCCGGAGCAGCTCGTGTTCTATCTGTCCGATATCGGCCGCGGCAATCTGGGCCGCTCAATGATGACGGGGCAGCCGGTGCTCAAGGATTTGCGCGAGCGTTTGCCGGCCTCGCTGGAGTTGACCTTCACGGCGCTCCTGATCGCGCTGATCGCGGCGGTGCCGCTCGGCGTGGTCGCAGCCTTGAAACCGGGATCGCTGGTCGATCACGGCGTGCGGCTGTTCTGCGCGCTCGGCGTCTGCGTGCCGACCTTCGTGTCGGGCTTGCTACTGATCTATGTCTTCTACTATCTGCTCGGTCTTGCGCCTGATCCGACCGGGCGGATCGACGTCTTCACCTCGCTGCCGCCGCAGCGCACCGGGTTCCTGTCGATTGATTTCCTGCTCGCGGGAGACATCGAGGGCTGGTGGGCGGCCTGCAAGCAATTGATCCTGCCGGCGCTGAGCATGGCCCTGTTCGTCATCGCGCCACTGGCGCGGATCACGCGTGCGTCGATGCTGGTCTCGCTCGGCAGCGATTTCGTGCGCACCGCGCGCTCGGTCGGATTGTCCTGGCAGAAGGTCGTCGTCACCTATGCGCTGCGCAATGCGATCCTTCCTGTCATCACCATTGCCGGCATCGTGTTCTCGACCATGCTTGGCGCGAATGTCCTGGTGGAGAAGGTGTTCTCCTGGCCGGGCGTTGCCTCCTACGCGCTCGATGCGCTGCTGTCGTCCGACTATGCGCCGGTCCAGGGTTTCGTGCTGCTGATGGCTGGCATCTTCGTGCTGGTCAATCTCGTGGTCGACGTCTGCTATGGCATCGCCGATCCCAGGGTGTCGATCGGATGACCAGCGCAACCCTCCGCCATTCGGTCTGGATCTTGCGCGGCAATCCGCTGACTGGTGTCGCCGCGGCGGGTGTCCTGCTGTTCGTCCTGGTCGCGATCTTCGGACCGTGGCTGGTGCCCTACGATCCCGTCGTCTCCAATGTCTCGGAGGCCCTGCAGCCGCCGAGCGCGGCGCACCTCGCCGGCACCGACCAGCTCGGGCGCGACGTGTTCAGTCGCCTTGTCGTTGCGGCACGGCTCGATCTTGCCATCGCGGTCTCGGCGGTCGGCATCTCCTTCGTGATCGGCGCCGTCGTCGGCTCTTTTTGCGGCTATGCCGGCGGCAGGCTCGACCGCTCGGTCGGGCGTTTCGTCGACGTCATGATGGCCTTTCCGCTGTTCGTGCTGGCGATGGCGATGGTTGCGGCGCTCGGCAACCGGATCGAGAACATCGTGATCGCGACCGCGATCATCAATCTTCCGTTCTACATCCGCTTCGCGCGCGCCGAGGTCAACGTCCGGCGCAATGTTGGCTGGGTGGAGGCGGCGCGTTCCTGCGGCGAGAGTCATTTCTCGGTGGTGCTGCGCTTCCTGCTGCCGAACATCCTGCCGGCGATGGCGGTGCAGATCTCGCTCAATCTCGGCTGGGCGATCCTGAACGCCGCCGGCCTCTCTTTCATCGGTCTTGGGGTCAAGCCGCCGACGCCGGAATGGGGCATCATGGTCGCGGAGGGCGCCCGCTTCATCTCGACGGGGCGGTGGTGGCTGGTGGCCTTTCCGGGCCTCGCGTTGATGATGGCCGTGCTGTGCTTCAATCTTCTCGGTGACGGGATGCGGGACATTCTCGATCCGCGCATGCGCACATGAGCGAGGACTTGCTCAGGATCGACGATCTCCACGTCGCATTCTCGACGCGACGCGGGACGGTCGAGGCCGTGCGCGGCGTGACGCTTAAGGTCGAAGCCGGCGAGATGCTCGGCCTCGTCGGCGAGAGCGGCTCGGGCAAGTCGGTGACTGGTTTTGCGACGACGCGGCTCCTGGATTCAGCCGGGCGCGTCACCGCAGGCAAGATAGTGTTTCGCGGCCAGGACGTCACAAAACTCAGGGGCGATGATCTTCGGCAGCTCCAGGGCGCCGCGATGTCGATGATCTTCCAGAACCCGCGGGCGGCGCTCAATCCGATCCGCGCGATCGGCCTGCAGATTGCCGACGCGATCCTCACTCACAAGCGGATATCGAAGGACGCCGCCCGCGCCGAGGCGCTGGAGCTGTTGCGCGCCGTCCAGATCCGCGAGCCGGAAGCGCGGATGAACGCCTATCCGCACGAGCTCTCCGGCGGCATGTGCCAGCGCGTCATGATCGCGATTGCGATTTCCTGCAATCCAGCGCTCTTGATTGCCGATGAGCCGACGACCGGCCTTGATGTCACCACGCAGAAAGTGGTGATGGACCTCCTGGCGGAGATTGCCGCCGCGCGCGGCATGGCGACGATCCTGATCACGCACGATCTCGGACTTGCGGCGCGATATTGTCGCCGTATCGCGGTGATGGAGCGCGGCCGCATCGTCGAAGAGGCAAGCCCCAGGACGCTGTTCGGCGCGCCACAGCACGCCTATACCAGGCGTCTGGTGGCGGCATCGCCGACTGCAACCTCCCAAATCGAAGACCTCGTGACGGAAGAGGAGCGGGAAGGCTACGCGGCTGTCGTCAGCAGGCCCAGACAGGAGCTCGCCCACGGGACTCCACCGCTGCTGGAAGTGCGCAAGCTCGCAAAACGCTTCGACGAGGGCGCTGCGGCGGTGGCGGACTTCTCGATGACGATGGCCGGCGGCGAGAGCGTCGGCCTTGTCGGCGAATCCGGCTCCGGCAAGAGCACGACATCGCGGATGATCTGCCGCCTGATCGATCCGAGCGAGGGCGAGATCGTGTTCGACGGGCAGTCGATCGGCCATGTGGCGTCGCGCGACTTTCACCGCTCGCGCTTCCGCAAAGACATCCAGATGGTGTTCCAGGACCCGAACGAGAGCCTCAATCCGCGCTTCACCGCCTTCGATTGCATCGCCCATCCCCTGATGCGGCTCGACGGCATGCGGGGGGGCGATGCGCTGCGCAAGCGGGTGGAAGACTGCGCCGATCGTGTGGGGCTGCCGCTGGATCTGTTGCCGCGCTTTCCGCATCAGCTCTCCGGCGGCCAGAAGGCGCGCGTCGGTATCGCCCGCGCCATCGCCTGCCGGCCGCGGCTCCTGGTGCTGGACGAGCCGACCGCCGCGCTCGACGTCTCCGTGCAGGCCGTCGTGCTGCAACTGCTCGACCGTCTGCGGCGCGAGAACGACATCGCGCTGCTGTTCGTCAGCCACGATCTCAACGTGGTGCGCATGCTTTGCGACCGCACCATCGTGCTGCGCAATGGCGGTATCGTGGAGCAGGGCGAGAGTCGGGCGCTGTTCGACAATCCCACGACCGATTACACGCGCAAGCTGGTCGAGGCGATCCCGCATATCGAGACCGGCCCGGTACTGGCGGCCGCGCTTTGAGATCTCGACCGGCCCAGATGGTGCGGATATCCGGCTGGCGAAGGCCCGGTTAGTGGCACACCATTTGCACGCCAACGAGCTCTGGTTTCACCTGTTCTTGGCCAACGATGGCCGGCATCACGGCACTATTGGGAGGATTTCATGGATCGCAGGACCGTATTGAAGGGACTGGCCGGCGCGGGCGGTCTGGCATTGAGCGGCCTCTCGGCCCCGGCGATCGCACAAGGCGCCTCCGCGCGCACCCTGCGCTTCGTGCCGCAAGCAAACCTCGCCAATTTCGACCCGATCTGGGGCACGCAATATGTCGTGCGCAATGCCGCCGCGCTGGTCTGGGATACGCTCTACGGCGTCGATTCCGCGCTCCAGCCGCAGCGGCAGATGGTCGAGTCCGAGGAGGTGACCGACGATGGCACCACCTGGACGTTCAAATTGCGGCCGGGCCTCAAATTCCACGATGGCGAGCCGGTGCGGAGCAAGGACGTCGTTGCGAGCCTGACGCGCTGGGCGGCGCGCGATCCGATGGGGCTGATGCTCAAGGCGCTGCAGCAGGAGCTCACCGCTGTCGACGATCGCACCTTCAAATGGGTGCTGAAGCAGCCGTTCCCGAAGATGCTCTATGCGCTCGGCAAGAACAATTCGCCTTGCGCCTTCATCATGCCGGAGCGCATCGCGCAGACCGACCCGTTCAAGCAGATCGGCGATTATGTCGGCTCGGGGCCGATGAAGTTCGCCAAGGGTGAGTGGGTCCCCGGTGCGAAAGCCGTGTTCGAAAAATTCGCCGACTATGTGCCGCGGCAGGAGAAGGCGTCGTGGCTCGCCGGCGGCAAGCAGATGCTGCTCGACCGCGTCGAATGGATCGTGATGCCCGATCCGGCGACCGCCGCGGCAGCTCTGCAAAACGGCGAGATCGATTGGTGGGAGAACCCGATCGCGGACCTCGTCCCGATCCTGAAGAAGAACAAGAACATCAGCGTCGACATCGGCGATCCCCTCGGCAATGTCGGCTCGTTCCGCATGAATTTCCTGTATCCGCCCTTCAACGACGTGCGGGCGCGGCGCGCGGTGCTGATGGCGATGAGCCAGGAAGACTATATGCGTGCGCTCGTCGGCGACGACAATTCGCTGTGGAAGCCGCTGCCCGGCTTCTTCACGCCCGATACGCCGCTCTACACCGAGGCGGGCGGCGAGGTCCTGAAGGGCAAGCGCGATCTCGACGCCGCCAAGAAGCTGCTCGCCGAGAGCGGCTATTCCGGCCAGCCGGTGACGTGCCTCGTGGCGCAGGACCAGCCGATCACCAAGGCGTTCGGCGATGTAACCGCCGATCTCCTGAAGAAGCTCGGCATGAATGTCGACTTCGTCGCGACCGATTGGGGTACGGTCGGCTCCCGCCGCGCACAGAAGACGCCGCCAGGGCAGGGCGGCTGGAACATGTTCCACACCTGGCATGCGGGTTCGGACTGCATCAATCCGGCGCCCTACACCGCCATCCGCGCCAACGGCGACAAGGCCTGGTTCGGCTGGCCGAACAGCCCGGGCACCGAGAAGGAGGTCACGTCCTGGTTCGAGGCCAAGAACCTCGACGAGGAGAAGGCCGCGGTCGCTCGCCTCAACAAGGTCGCGCTTGAGGACGTCGTCTACGCGCCGACCGGCTTCTTCCTCAGCTACACGGCTTGGCGCAAGAACGTCTCCGGCATCACGAAAGGGCCGCTGCCGTTCTTCTGGGGCGTGTCGAAATCCGCATGACCCTGCGCTGAAGCCAGATGCTCTCCTACATCCTCCGGCGTATCGCCTCGACCTTGCCAGTGATGGCGATCGTCGCGCTGTTCGTGTTCAGCCTGCTCTACATCGCGCCGGGGGATCCCGCCGTGGTGATCGCGGGCGATCAGGCAAGTCCGGAGGATGTGGAGCGCATCCGTCAGAGCCTCGGCCTCGACCGACCCTTCCTGATCCAGTTCGGCAGCTGGGTCTGGCGCATTCTGCACGGCGATCTCGGCACCTCGATCTTCACCAATCTGCCGGTCTCGACCATGATCGGGCAGCGTCTCGGGCCGACGCTGTCGCTGATGATGGTCACGCTCCTGCTCACGATCGTGATCGCGGTGCCGCTCGGGGTGCTGGCGGCCTGGAAGGCGGGAAGCCTGATCGACCGGGCCATCATGGCCTTTGCCGTGTTCGGCTTCTCCCTGCCGGTCTTCGTCGTCGGCTATGTCCTCGCCTACATCTTCGCGCTGGAGCTCGAATGGCTTCCCGTGCAGGGCTATACGCCGCTCGCCCAGGGCCTCTGGCCCTGGCTGCAAAATCTGATCCTGCCGGCGATCGCGCTCGGCTGTGTCTACATCGCACTGATCGCGCGTATCACGCGGGCCACCATGCTCGAAGTGTTGCAGCAGGACTATATCCGCACCGCGCGCGCCAAGGGCCTCGGGCAGGGCGGCATCCTGTTCGTCCACGCGCTGAAGAACGCGGCGGTGCCGATCGTCACGGTGATCGGGATCGGCATCGCGCTCCTGATCGGCGGCGCAGTTGTCACGGAAAGCGTGTTCGCGATTCCCGGCCTCGGCCGGCTCACGATCGACGCCATCCTGCGCCGCGATTATCCCGTCATCCAGGGCATCGTGCTGCTGTTCAGCTTCGTCTACGTCCTCGTCAATCTGATGATCGACGTCATTTATACGCTCGTTGACCCGAGGATCCGCTATTGACCGACACGACCGTGAATCCGCAGGCGCTGCCGGCGGGCTTCGTCCTCGCGCCGCAACTGCCTGAGATCCTCCGGCCGGTCACAATCCGGCGCGGCTTCATCGGGCTGCTGCGCGGCCATCCCACCGTTGCCATCGGCGGCACGTTGCTGCTGTTGCTCGTCCTGATCGCGATCTTTGCGCCTTATCTTGGAACGGTGGATCCGACCGCACTTGCACCGGCCAAGCGCACCCGCGCACCGTCGGCGCTTTACTGGTTTGGCACCGACGTCCTCGGCCGCGACATCTATTCACGCGTGCTGTTCGGCGCGCGCGTCTCGCTCACGGTCGGCTTGTCCGTTGCGATCTTCGCCTCCGCGGCCGGTCTCGCCATCGGCATCGTCTCCGGTTTCATCCGCTGGGCCGACGGCATCTTGATGCGCTTCATGGACGGCCTGATGTCGATTCCGCCGATCCTGCTGGCGATCGCGCTGATGGCGCTGACACGCGGCAGCGTCGGCAACGTCATTCTGGCGATTACCGTTGCCGAGATACCGCGGGTTTCCCGTCTTGTCCGTAGTGTGGTGCTGTCGCTGCGCGAGCAGCCTTACGTGGATGCGGCGGTGGCCTGCGGCACGCGCACGCCGATGATCATCCTGCGCCACATCCTGCCGAACACGCTGGCGCCGATGCTGATCCAGGCGACTTACATTTGCGCCAGTGCGATGATCACGGAGGCGATCCTGTCCTTCATCGGCGCGGGAACGCCGCCGACCATTCCGTCCTGGGGCAACATCATGGCCGAGGGGCGGGCGCTGTGGCAGGTCAAGCCCTACATCGTGTTCTTTCCGGCGGCCTTCCTGTCCGTCACCGTGCTCGCCGTCAACCTGCTCGGCGATGGCCTTCGCGATGCGCTCGATCCACGCATGGCCAAGAGCCTCTGATGGCGAGGGGCTGATCGCGATGGCACTGCTCGAAGTCGAGAATTTGCAAACCCACTTCCGCACGCCCAGCGGCATCAACCGCGCGGTGGAAGGCGTATCGTTCCATGTCAACGAGGGCGAGACACTCGCCATCGTCGGCGAGTCCGGCTGCGGCAAGTCGGTAACCTCGATGTCGCTGATGCGGCTGATCCCGGAACCGCCGGGCAGGATCGCCGGCAGCATCCGCTTCGCGGGCAAGGACCTGCTGCAAATGTCCGATCGCGAGATGCGCGCGATCCGCGGCAACGACATCTCGATGATCTTCCAGGAGCCGATGACCAGCCTCAACCCGGTGCTGACCGTCGGCCGCCAGATCCGCGAAACGCTGATGATCCACCAGGGCCTGGACAAGCAGGCCGCCGAGGCGCACGCCATCGAGATGTTGATTCTGGTCGGCATTCCCGAGCCGAAGCGTCGCGTGCGCGAATATCCGCACCAGCTCTCCGGCGGCATGCGCCAGCGCGTCATGATCGCCATTGCGCTTGCCTGCAATCCGAAGCTTCTCATCGCCGACGAGCCGACCACAGCCCTCGACGTGACCATTCAGGCGCAGATCCTGAAATTGATGCTGGATCTCAAGCACCGGGTTGGCGCAGCGATCATCCTGATCACCCACGATCTCGGCGTCGTCGCCGAAATCGCCGAGCGCGTCATGGTCATGTATGCCGGCCGCAAGGTCGAGGAAGCGCCGGTGGCGGACCTGTTCCGTTCGCCGCGTCATCCCTATACGCAGGGCCTGCTCGGCGCAGTGCCGCGGCTCGGCTCGTCGCTGACCGGCAGCGCGAGGCGGCTTGCAGAGATTCCGGGGCAGGTGCCTGATCTTCGCAAGCCCATCGTCGGCTGCGTCTTCGCCGGGCGTTGCGCGCTCGCGACCGATCTCTGCCGGCAGTATGCGCCGGGGCTCGAAGAGAAGGGGCCACGTCACGTCGCGGCCTGCCACTATGCGGCCAAGGGAGCGGTCGCGGCATGAGTCCCCCGCTGCTCCAGGTCAACGACCTCAAGAAGCACTTCCCGGTCAAAAAGGGCCTGTTCAGCCGCAAGTCCGAATGGGTCTATGCAGTGGACGGCGTGTCGTTCGAGATCGCGCGCGGCGAGACGCTGTCGCTGGTCGGCGAGTCCGGCTGCGGCAAATCGACGGTCGGCCGCGCGATCCTGCGCCTGTTCGACATCACGGCAGGGCAGGTCATCCTCGACGGCCAACGTATCGATGACGCCCATCCGAGCACGATGCGCCAGATGCGCCGCCGCGTGCAGGTAGTGTTCCAGGACCCGTTCTCGAGCCTCAATCCGCGCATGCGCGTGCGCGACATCCTGGCCGAGCCGATCCGCAATTTCGGCCTCGCCAAATCTGCGATCGATCTCGAAACCCGCGTGACGGCGCTGATGGACACCGTGCGTCTGCCGCGCGAGGCGCTGAACCGCAGGCCGCACGAATTCTCCGGCGGCCAGCGCCAGCGCATCGGCATCGCGCGGGCGCTCGCCGCCGAGCCCGACCTGATCGTCTGCGACGAGGCCGTGTCGGCGCTCGACGTCTCGGTCAAGGCACAGATCGTCAATCTGCTGCAGGATCTGCAGCGCGAGTTCGGCCTGGCGTTGCTGTTCATCAGCCACGATCTCGCGATCGTCGAGCACATGACCCATCGCGTCGCGGTGATGTATCTCGGCAAGATCGTCGAGGTGGCGCCGCGCTACGAGATCTTCGCCGCGCCCAAGCATCCTTACACCAAGGCGCTGCTCTCGGCGGTGCCGCTGCCGGAGCCTGGCGCCCAGCGCAATCCGATCATCCTCAAGGGCGACGTGCCAAGCCCGATCAACCCGCCGAGCGGGTGCCGCTTCCACACCCGTTGCCCGCTCGTGTTCGATCGCTGCCGGACCGAGGAGCCGACATTGCGCGCGGGTGGACCCGAGCAGTGGGTGGCCTGTCATCTCGAAGATAGTGCAGCGGTGGCGAGCGGCTAGCCGTTGGGCCGGCGGCAATCCTCTGGATCGAGGCGTAGGCGCGACAATCGGGCAAGGATGGCACTCTGCTCCTGTTTTGCCCGACGAGTCAAAAACGTTTGCGATGAAAATTCATGTGTAAAAACAACCTCATTCTACTGTGCATGGGGTTGTTTTCGCGTTTTTTGTTGAGCCGCCTTCAACCTTGGCGGCGTAGGAAGCCGGTGATCGTGACCTTATCCCAGATGCCGGCCGCCGCAAACGGATCGGCTCGGTTGAAGGCTTCGACGTCGCTGCGGCCGGGCGCCTCGATCAGGAACAGGCTGCCGATCATCCTCTCGCCGTCGTCGGAGACCAGCGGCCCCGACATCACGATCTTGACGCCGAAGCGCGAGGTGTCGCTCAGGAAAGCCTTGTGGGCATCGTAATGGGCGAGCCGGGTCGGCAGCGCGCCGTCGCGGTCGAGGGCGTGAATGGCGAACAGCATGATGGTCTCCGTTTATATCCGTTTTCTTGGGACGGCCGCGGTAGCGGCCGTCCGGGTTTGTCGTGATGGTGTGTTGACTTACTTGCCGCCGAGCTTGCTGGCTTCCTCGAAAGTCGGGCAGCTCCGTTGCTCCAGCGGCACGTCGAACGGCTGGTAATTGTCCTTGGTGATGACGGTCGGCTTCAGCACGATCTCGGCGATGACAGGCTGGTTGCGCAGGGATCGGATCGCCATCATGGTGCCGAGGCAGCCTTGAAAAAATCCGTTGTAGTCGCCGCTCGCGAGCAGCTTGCCGGACTTGATCGCGTCGATCGCTTCCTTGGTGCCGTTGATGCCGATCACCTGCGCCTTGCGATTGGCGCCGTCGAGCGCCTCGATCGCGCCGACGGCCATGGCGTCGTTGGCCGCGAGCACGCCGTCGATCTGCGCGTTCGACTGCATCAGATTCTCCATCACCTGGAGTGCCTGGAGCCGCTGGTAATTGCCGGGCTGCGAGGCCAGCAGTTTTGCACTGGCATTCTCCTTCAGCGCGTCGTTGAAGCCGCGGACGCGGTCGACATTGGTCAGCGAACCCTTGACGCCCTCGATGATGACGATGTTGCCCTTGCCGCCCAGCGTCTTGAGCAGGAAGCGCGCGGTCTCGAGCCCGAGGCTGTAATCGTCCGCGCCGACGAAGGACAGGAACTTGCCGCCGGCCGAGCGGTCGGTGATGTTGACGACCGGGATCTTGGCCTCGTTGATCTTCTCGACACCCGGCACCATCGCCTTGTAGTCGACCGGCGTGAAGACGATGGCGCTCGGCTTCTTCACCACGACGTCCTCGATTTGGCTGAGCTGCTCCGGAATGCTGTCGGGCTTGGTCGGGATGTACTGCAGCGTCTTGGCGTTCAGCGTTTTCGCCATGTTGTCCGCGCCGACCCGCACCGTCTGGAAGAACGGGTTGGTCTGGTTCTTGGTGAAGACGGCGATGGTTTCGCCGTCGGCTCGCGCTTGCGTGGTGAATACGGCCGCCATCAGCAGCGGCAGCGTCAAATAACCCAGTTTCTGTTTCATGTTGCCTCCATCCCTCGTTTTGCTTGTTGGTCGTTCAAGAACTCATTGCGCGCGGCGGCGGGTCTTCATGTCGAGCCAGACCGCGAGAATGACGATGATGCCGGTGACCAGCGGCTGCCAGTTGGCGCTGACCGACAAGAGGTTCATGCCGTTCAGCACCAGTGTCAGGATCAGCGCGCCGATGAAAGTGCCGAACACGGTGCCGACGCCGCCGAACAGCGATGTGCCGCCGATCAGCACGGCGGCGATCGCGGGCAGCGTCAGGCTTTCGCCGATGTCGGCCTCAGCCGAATTCAGCCGCGACAGGAAGATGATCGAGGCGAGCCCCGCCATGGTGCCTGATACGGCGTAGACCAGCAGCAGGCGGCGCGCGACCGGAATGCCGGAGAGCCGTGCCGCGACCGGATTGGCGCCGATCGCATAGATCTCCTGGCCCCAGATCGTTCGCTGCGCAAACAGCGTTCCGATGCCGAGGAACACCAGCAGCAGATAAACCGGGATCGGCAGGCCGAACAGATAGCCGCTGCCGATCTGGCGGAAGCCGGCCGGAAAGCCGTGGAGGGTTTCGCCCGCCATGTACCAATAGGTGAGGCCGTTCAGCACCCAGAGCATGCCGTAGGTGGCGATGAAGGAGGGGATGCGCAGCGCGGTGACCATGACGCCGTTGAGGAGCCCAACGAGGCCGCCGCAGGCAAGCCCGGTGAGGATGCCGAGCGCCGGCGAGCCGGTCTTGTGGATCACGGTTCCGGCGATGCAGGCGGACAGCGCGACATTGGCGCCGACGGAGAGATCGAGGCCCGCGGTCAGCACCACCAGGGTCAGGCCGGAGGCGATGAAGAAGGTCAGGCTCGCCTGCCTGAGCACATTGAGGATGTTGCCGAGGCTCAGGAAGGAATCGCTGAGCACGGCGAGCACCGCACAGATCAGCAGCGCCGCGAGCAGCCGATAGAACACCTGGATCGCATCCTGCGACAGGAACGAGCGGGGCGGCGCGATGGCGTCTTTGCTGATGTCGGTCATGCGCGGCTCCGCAGGCCGTCAAGAAAGAGGGCAATGATGACGAGGACGCCCACGCTCGCGACCTGCACCGAGGATGGCAGCGAGATCAGGTTCAGCCCGTTGCGCAGCACGCCGACCGAGAGCACGCCGAGCAGCGTGCCGAGCAGCCAGCCATTGCCGCGCTCGAACGACGTGCCGCCGACGGCGACGGCCGCAATCGCATCGAATTCGAGACCGAGGCCGGCGGTCGGGTGACCTGAATTCATCCGCGCCGTCATCAGCAGGCCGGCGATGCCGGCCATGGCGCCGCCGATCGCATAGACCGCGATCAGCAGCCGGTTGGGTGACAGGCCGGCATAGCGCAGTGCCTCGCGGTTGCCGCCGAGCGCGAAGATATAGGTGCCGAAGCGGGTATGATAGAGCAGGCCGTGAAAGGCCGCATAGGTGACGAGTGCCATCACGATCGGCACGGGCACGCCGAGAAGCGTCGCCGAATAGATGTCGCGCACGCTGTGGGGGATGCCGACCACGCTCTGACCGTCGCTGACGATTAGCGACAGGCCTTGCGCCATGCCGAGCGTGCCCAAGGTCGCAACGAAGGGCGGGATCCCCACGATGGCAACCAGCCAGCCGTTGGCGAAACCGAAGGCCGCGCCGACGAGGAGCCCGGCACCGAGGCCGAGCAACATCGAGTGGGTGGTGAGCGAGACGATCGCGACGCAGAGCGAGGTCAGCGTCAGCACCGCGCCCATCGACAGGTCCAGCCCCTCGGTCATGATGATCAAGGTCATCGGCAGCGCAAGCATGGTCAGGATCGTCGACTGCACCAGCACGTTGGAGAGGTTGGCGACCGACAGGAAGCCGGGCGCGATCGTGCTGAACAGCGCGATCAGCAGCACCAGCACGATGGCAACGCCGGGAATGCGTTGCAGCGGATTGGGTTGAGAGACGACCGCGGCCTCACGCATGATGCATCCCCAGTCGCACGATGTTCTCCTCTGTCAGCTCGTTGCGCGTGAGGTGCCCGGCGATGCGCCCCTCGCGCATCACATAGGCGCGATCGCAGACGTGGCAGATCTCGACCTGTTCGGATGAGATCATCAACGCCGCCGCGCCTTCTGCGACAAGGCGGTCGATGAGGGCGAAGATTTCGGCCTTGGCACCGATGTCGATGCCCCGGGTCGGCTCGTCGAAGATGAAAAGTTTCGAGCCGGCGGCGAGCCACTTGCCGATCACGACCTTCTGCTGATTGCCGCCGGAAAGCAGGCCGACGGTCTGGCGCGCGCTGGGCGTCGCAATGCGCAACTGACGGATCAGTCCGTCGGACGTGCGCTGTGCCCGGCGCTGGTCGAACAGACCGCTCGGGAACAGCTTTCGCAGCGCCGACACCACCAGATTGTCCCCCACCGATCGCAACAGCGCGAGGCCCTCGCTCTTGCGGCTCTCCGGGATCAGCGCAATGCCGCGGCGGGCGGCGAGGTCGGGTTCGCCGGAGATAGTCTTGCCGTCGAAGATGATCTCGCCTGATGTCACGGGATCGGCGCCGAAGATCGCGCGCGCGACCTCGCTGCGACCGGAGCCGACCAGCCCACACAGGCCGACGATCTCGCCGCGGCGCACCTCGATGTTGATGTCCGAGATTCCGGTGGTGGCGCTCAGGCCCTTGACCTCCAGCAGCACTTCGCCGGGCTTGTCGGCAAAATTGCGCGGATAGGTCATGTCGACGTTGCGACCGACCATCATGCGGACGAGCTGGTCCGGCGTGACGTCGGCGGGTTTGACGCCGTCGATGCGGCGGCCGTCACGCAGCACCGTGATGCGGTCGCCGAGCGCGAACACCTCCGCCATGCGGTGCGAGATGTAGACGATGGAGACGCCGTCGGCCTTCAGCCGCGCGATCAGCGCGAACAGCAGCTCGGTCTCGCGATCGGACAGCGCCGCGGTCGGCTCGTCCATCACGAGGATCCGGGCGTTCTGGCTGATCGCTTTCGCGATCTCGACCATCTGCTGCTGCGCCACCCCCAGCTTGTCGACGATGGTGGAGGGATCGATCTCGAAGCCGATCGTACCGAGCACGCGCGCGGCGTCGGCCAAAATCCTGCGGCGGTCGATCGTGCCGGGGATGCGGCCCTTCGGCTCGCGGCCAAGGAAGATGTTCTGGGCGATATCGAGATGAGGGACGAGGGAGAATTCCTGGAAGATCACGGCAATGCCGAGCTTCTGCGCGTCCGCGGCCGAATTGATAGCGACCTTCTCGCCCTTGAGGTAGAACTCGCCGGCATCGGCGCGGTAGGCCCCGCACAGCACCTTCATCAGGCTCGACTTGCCGGCGCCGTTCTCCCCTAATAGCATGTGGACTTCGCCGGGGAAGACGGCAAAGGACACGTCATCCAACGCCTTGACGCCGGGAAACTCCTTGCTGATGCTGCGCAGCTCAAGGAGCGGGACAGGCGAGGAGGGCTCGACGGCCAGTGCGGCGGTGCTCATGCCTGCGCTCCGCTTGCAAAGATCTTTCCGGGATTCATCAGTCCGTCTGGGTCGAGCGCGGTCTTGATCGATCGCATCACATCGACGGCCTCGCCGAGCTCATCGGTGAGATAGTCAATCTTGCCGAGCCCGATGCCGTGCTCGCCGGTGCAGGTGCCGTCCAGGGCAATCGCGCGGGCGACCATGCGGGCCTGGAGCGCCTGGGCACCTTCGGCTTCCTCGGGTCTTGCCGGATCAATCAGGATCAGCATGTGGAAATTGCCGTCCCCGACATGGCCGACGATAGGGGCGATAAAGCCATGCTCGTCTGCGTCGCGCCGGGTCTCCGTGAGGCATTCCGCCAGCCGCGAGATCGGCACGCAGACATCGGTGATCACGGCGCGCGCGCCGGGGCGCAGGCCCAGGCCCGCATAGAGCGTGTTGTCGCGGGCGTGCCAGAGTCGGCTGCGGTCCTCCGGCGCCTTGGCCCATGCAAAGCCATCTCCGCCATGGTCGGCGGCAATGGCCTGTGCGGCTTCGGCCTGCTCGGCGACGGAGGTCTCGGAACCATGGAATTCGAAGAACAGGGTCGGGGCTTCGCGATAGCCGAGCTTCGCATAGGCGTTGATGCCGCGCATCATGACGTCGTCGAGCAGCTCGATACGCGCCACGGGGATCGCGGACTGGATCATGGATATCGCGCTGTCTACGGCGTTGTGCAGGGTGTCGAAGCTGCAAACCGCGGCCGAGATCGCCTGCGGCACGGGATGCACTTTCAGCGTGACCTCGGTGATCAGTCCGAGGGTGCCCTCGGCACCGACGAACATCCGCGTCAGGTCGTAGCCGGCGGCTGACTTGCGCGCGCGCCGGGCGGTCCGGATCACGCGGCCGTCGGCCAGTACCACCTCCAGCGCCATGACATTGTCCTTCATGGTGCCGTAGCGCACCGCCATGGTGCCGGAAGCACGCGTGGACGTCATGCCGCCGATCGAAGCGTCGGCGCCGGGATCGATCGGAAAGAAAAGTCCGGTGCCGCGCAGCTCCGCATTGAGCTGCTTTCGCGTGATGCCGGGCTGCACGACGACGTCCATGTCGCTCTCGTGCACCATCAGCACCTTGTTCATGCGTGCGAAGTCGAAGCAGACGCCGCCCGCGACCGCGGCCGCATTGCCTTCGAGCGAGGTCCCGGCGCCGAACGGCACGATGGGCATATTCGCGCCCGCGCACAGCTTGACGATCTCCGCGACTTCCTGCGTGGTTTCAGGGAAGACGACGATGTCGGGCGGCAGGTTGCGATAATGCGACTCGCTCTGCCCATGCTGATCGAGCACGCCACGCGCGACGCTCGCGCGCGGGCCGATCATGCCTGCGAGGCGATCGGCCAATATGCTCGTGCTGACCCGCGGTCCCATCCTTGCTCCCTGTCTGCCTTGTTGTCGGACCCTTGTCTGGTCCGCCGTCGTTCAGCTTAAGCGGCTCGTGCGCTGCTAGCGACCTGCTTCAGGCCGAAATCATAGTTGAGGTGAAAATACTCGCTGTCCACCATGCGACCATCGGGCGCACGGCCGGGCGGGCACCGCACAAATTCTCGGATCAGGCTGTCCTTGACGCCGAACACCACGTCGCTGTCGAGATACTGGTCGCCGGCCACGAACACATGGGTCACGAGTTGCTCGAAGCCGGGCGCCGAGATCATGAAATGCACGTGCGCCGGGCGCCAGGGATGGCGGCCCTGGACCTCCAGCATGTCGCCGACCGTGCCGTCATGCGGGATCGGATAGGCAGCCGGCTTGATCGACCAGAAATTGAAGCGGCCATTCTGGTCGGTGTGGAAGCGCGCCCGCATCGCAAGGTCGCCGATCTTGTCGAGCTGCTGCACGTCGTAATAGCCGTCATCGTCGGAATGCCAGACGTCCACGACGGCGCCGGCAAGCGGTCGTCCGTCGACGGTCGACACCGAGCCGGTGACGAGCATCGGATCGCCTTCCATGGGACCGGAGATGTCCTCGCCGTTGCTCTTCTCGGGCGACGCCTGCACGAAGAACGGACCGAGCACCGTGGTTTCGGTCGCGCCTTCCGGCACCGGATGGTTGATCGCGTCGACCAGCATGGATACGCCGAGCGCGTCCGACAGCAAGATGAACTCCTGGCGCTTGTCGTCGCACATGTGGCCGGTGCGGGTCAGGAAGTCGATGCCGTATTCCCATTCCTTCTGGGTCGGTCGCACCTCGCGGACGAAGGCATGAAGGTGGCGCACCAGCGCTTCGCTGACCTGCTTGATCCGCGGATCGGTCGCGCCCGCGATCCGCTGCAGCACCGCGTCGGTGATCGTGTTCTCGTTGAAATTGCGCATGGATGCCTCCGTGACTCAGAGTTTGGGCTCGCCGAGGCCGGACAGCCGCTCGATGTGCTTGACGGTCGCGATGAAGTCGGCGTCGCCGTCGCCCTGCGCGACCAGCGAGCCATAGGTCTCGCGCACTTGGGCGGCGAGCTGAAGCGGCACGCCGACGGCGTGGCCGGCGCCGAGGATCAAGTCGAGATCCTTGGCCATCTGCCTGCAGGAGAAGGTCGAGTCGAAATCGCGGTTACGCAGCGGCGCGGTTTTGTATTTCACCATCGGTGAGGCGACCGCGCTGTCATCGAGAACTTTCAGAATATCCTGCCAGTCGATGCCACCCTTGCGCGCCAGCGCCAGGCTCTCCGCCATCATCGCGGCCGACACCGCGATCATCAGATTGACCGCGAGCTTGGCATATCGCGCTTCCTCACTGGGCCCCAGATAGGTCTGGGCGCGGGTGAAGGCGGCGAGCAGCGGCTTTGCGTTTTCGTAGGCGTCCTTCGGGCCCGAGATGAAGCAGCTCAGCGCGCCGGTGTGGACGATGCTGGCATTGCCCGAGACCGGCGCACGCAGGTAGAAGACACCGCGCGCCTGTGCTGTGGCGTCGACCTCTGCGGAAGCCTCGACGCTCACGGTGCTGGTCTCGATCAGGACAGATCCGGCAGCCATCGCGGCGATGAGGCCGGTGGGACCGAGCAATGCGCTGCGCAAGGCAGCGTCATCGGGCAAGGACGTGACAATCGCGGCCTTGCCGCCCACGGCCTCGGCCGGCGAAGCGGCAGTCGAAATGCCTTGCGCGCGCGCCTCGTCGAGCCGTGCGGCGCTCCGGTCGAACGCGGTCACGGCGTAACCGGCTTTGGCGATGAGTCCCGACATCGGCAGGCCCATCTTGCCGATCCCGATGAAGGCGATGTTTTTAGGAGCGTCTGTCATTGTTGTTGTCCTTGACGCCCTTAGGCGGCTTGTCCCTGTCGTTCGATGTCGTGCACCAGCCGCCGGCCGGATTGCACGAGCAGTTGCTTTTTCGCCTCCAGGCCGTCGGCCAGCAGCCGACCATTCCGCTTCTTCCACACGCCGCCGATCATCACGGCCTCGATATTGGCAAGGCTCGTCTGCATCACTACGGTGGAAACGGGATCGTGCACCGGGACGAGGTTGAGATCGGAGCAATCGATGATGACGAGGTCGGCGAGCTTGCCCGGTGTCAGCGAGCCGATCTGGTCCTCGCGACCGAGCATGCGGGCGCCTTCCGTCGTGATCCAGCGCAGCGCCTCGCGGACGGGGATCGTGGTCGTGGCCGGAATGGTGCCGCTGGCCTTGCGCGACTCGGTGTTGTCGAGTGCCCGCTGCATCGAGAGCGCAACGCGCGCGGCGGAGAAGAGGTCGCCGGCCAGCACGGATTCCAGATCGATGCCGATGGTCGGCCGCACGCCGCGCTTGAGCAGCCGTCCGGTGATCGGAAAGCCGTGGCCCTGGATCATCTCGTTCTCCGGCGTCACCGAGAAGGAGACGCCGAGATCAACCATCCGGTCCAGCAGATCGTCCGGCAGATCGTTGCCATGGACGATGTTGGTGCCCGCGCCGACGAGGCCGGCCCCGATCAGCTTCTCCCAGCCACCGGGCGTCTTGGCGGGACCACCGCCCTGATGCATCGATGCGATCAGCTTGAACTCGCGCGCCATGCGGAAATCGTGCATGGCGACATCGAGCGTCGAATAGTGCGGGCCGAGGATGGCGAGCCCAAGCGTGACGAGGCCGTCGCGGTCGGCGAGGGGCCCCGCCAGCAGTCGCTCGACCTCATGGCGTGGATGCGGGATCTCCGAGAAATGTGGCTCGCCCGGTTTCGGCTCGGGCTTGGGCGAGCCGTGGAAGAAGGCCGCGCGGATACCGCTCTCGATCAGGCCGCGCACGGCGGCGTCGGTATGATCGGGCGTCGGATTGTTGTGGCACCAGTCGACCAGCGTGGTGGTACCTTGGTTGATCTGGTTCAGCGCGCCCACCAAGCTCGCGATATAGATGTCCTCGGGCCGGAACACCGTTGCGAACCCGGCATGCATGCGGCGGAAATATTCCAGCAGCGTCCAGTTGGCGGCATAGCCGCGCAAGCCCGTCTGCCAGGTGTGCATATGGGCGTTGATCAGGCCGGGGATGACGATGCGGCCGGCGCCGTCGACGATCTCGGTCTCAGTCGCGCCGCCGCCGATGTCGATCGATGGACGCAAATCAACGATGCGGCTCCCCTCGATCAGCACGTCGCCGCGAGGTAAATCGCCGATCGCGTCATCCATGCTGATGATGAGCGCGGATTTGATCAGCGTGCGCCGCATCGAATCAAGCCACCGCTTTGGTGACGCCGGGCGGCTCGCCGGCCCAGGCGCGCGCGATCAGATCGCGGATGGCGTCGCGTTCGAGCGGGCGCGGGTTCCAGTAGGCGTTGGTGACGGCGAGGTCGGCAGCTTTGTCGATGCCGCCTTCGGGCATGCCGATGTCGCGCAATGCGACCTTCGCACCCAGGCGCTTGGCGAACTCGAAAAGTCCTTGCGATGCATCGGCGGCGCCGATTGCACGCGAGATCCGCGCCATCGCGTCGGGCACGGCCGGGGCGTTGTAGGCCAGCGCGTGCGGCAGCACGATGGTGTGGGTCTCGGCATGGGGCAAGTCGAAGGTGCCGCCGAGCGTGTGGCAGAGCTTGTGATGCAGCGCCATGCCGACGGTGCCGAGGCAGACGCCGCACAGCCAGGCACCATACAGCGCTTCGGTGCGGGCCTCACGATCATCGCTTTTCGCGGCAATCGCGGGCAGGGCACGTGCCAAAGCGCGAATGCCCTCTTCTGCCATCAGCGACGTGACAGGATTGGTGTCGCGCGCGTAGAGCGCTTCGGCCGCATGCGCGATCGCGTTGATGCCGGAGGTCGCGGCCAGGCTCGCCGGCAGCGTCAAAGTGAGATCGACATCGTAGATCACCGTCTCGGGCAGGATGGCGGCGTCGCGTACCGTGGTCTTTAGTCCGTTCTCGGTCTGGCCGAGGATCGGCGTCATCTCCGAGCCGGCATAGGTGGTGGGAATGCAGAGCTGGTTGATCCCGGTGCGCAAGGCCAGTGCCTTGCCGAGCCCGGTGGTCGAGCCGCCGCCGAGGGAAATGACGCAGTCGGCCTCGCACGCCTTCATCGCCGCGAGCGCCCGCTCCGTGACCTCGACCGGCGTGTGCATGGTCGCGCCCGGAAAAATGCCGGCGTAGAGCGGACCGAGTGCCGCGCCCAGGCTTTTGCCTTGCGTCTCCTGCTGCGGCGTCGTCAGCACCAGCGCGCGCTTGCCGCCGAGCCGCTCGACTTCGGCCTTGGCCGAGGCAAGCGTTCCGCTGCCGAACACGACGCGGCAGGGCAGGTTTTCAAAGGTGAATGTACCGATCATGCGCCGGTCTCTTTGATGGGATAATCGACCTGGAAGCGTCCGATCCGCAAGTCGCCCAGCGCCTCGCGCACGCGCAAATGTTCCGGGTGGGTGGCGTAGGCCTGGAGCGCAGCGTGGTCCGTGAATTCGGAGAACAGAACGACGTCGCAGGCGTAGTCGACATCGCTGACATCGAGGCCGACCTCGATATGGGTGAGGCCGTCGATCCGGCCGCGCAGCCCCTCAAACAGGGACTTGACCTTGACCCGGGCGGCGGAACGCTCCGCGAGCGTCTCCCCGCGCAGCCGCCACATCACGATGTGCCTGATCGGGCCCGACATTTCCCTGTTTCCTCGCCTGCCATCTTGCTTGTGTTTGGGCTATCTTGACTTGCGGGATACGGAAATAAAGCTCAATAATCGTAAGTCTCTTTTCCTGTTTGCGAAAAAATGGACCGCCTGCTCCAGTTGGAAGTGTTCGCCAAGACGGCCGAGCTCGGCAGCCTGTCCAAAGCTGCCGAAGCCCTGCGCATGTCGAATGCTGCCGCGAGCCGCCATCTCAGCGCGCTCGAGGAGCGTCTTGCGGTGCGGCTGATCGAGCGCAACACTCGTCGGCTGTGGTTGACGGAGGCGGGGCAGGAACTGCTGGAGCGCTCCAGTCGCGTCTTGAGCGAATTGGCGGAGGCCGAGGACATCGTCAGTGATCGCGCGCTGTCGCCGCAGGGCATGCTGCGGGTGACGAGCTCGCTGTCCTTTGCGGTGATCTATCTGGCGCCGATGCTGCCCGCCTTCCGCGCGCGCTATCCGAAGCTCAATATGCAGATCACCACCGCCAACCGGTACTCCGATTTCATCGAGGCCGGCATCGACGTGGCGATCAGGACGCGCGAGCAGGAGCCGGATTCGAACATCATCGTCCGCCGCATCGGCCAGATGCGGCGGGTGCTCGCTGCTTCGCCGTCATATCTCGCAAGCTGCGGCGAGCCGGAGCAGCCGGTCGATCTCGCGCGTCACAACATGCTGGTCTACAATCTCGCCAACGATCCCTATTCGCTGCGCCTGCGCAAAGGCAACGGCGCGCAGACTGTTCGCATCACGCCGACGCTCGACAGCAATGACGGCCAGGTCATCCGCGGCGCTGCACTGGCGGGGCTCGGCATTCTCATCCAGCCGCTCTACATCGTGCAAAGCGATATCGCGGCGGGCCGTCTCGTCCCGGTCCTGTCGGAGTGGGAGCTGCCGCTGCTCACGATGAACATCGCCTACCAGAACCGTGCCGGACTGCCGGCCAAGATCAGGGTCTTTTCCGACTTCCTGGTCACCCATATCCGCGAGCATTCGCTGCCGGGGATCTGGATCGACGCGGCGAAGTGAGCGACATTTTCGAATTCAGCCATCCGCGCTAGCTGGCGGTAGAGGGACTGGTTCGCGGCGACAAAACGGCCGATGGAAATTTGCCTCCGAAAGCACGTGTCTTGGGTTGGACACGCGATCCGTCGATCACCTCGAGCCGGCCGCAGCGGTTCAAGGTGTGCAACTTCCTGCCGGGCCATGCCGGTCCGGGCCGCAGGGAGTGACGGACGATCTGCTTGAACGTCGTCGGTGACAGTTCGACGATTTCCGCCAGGGCGAGCGCTGCGCCGTATCCCTCGGCACAATCCTGGACCGGTCGCCACAATCGCTCATTGATGGTGACGAAATTCCCTGCCGGCCGCGCGCTCGCGCGGTCGATCAGGACCGGGTTGCTGGCATGCGGCAACCACGGGCCCATGAGGTGCTCTGCGTAATAGATCGCCAGCGAATCCGAATAGCCGCCGGTGCCGTCGCGCCAGGCTCCGAACAGATAATTCAGGCCGTTGTGTCGCGTGATCGTGGCATCGGCCAGCTCGACGCCCGAAAGCAGCGTCGCGTGCCGCTCCCATTTGTCCGGAAACCGAACGCATTTGTAGATGGCGACGTCCCCATTGGTCGAGCTCTCCGGGATCATCCACAACGCGCCGTCGTCCTCGATCAGGAACGGATAGGAGAGGTGCCAGGGCTCCTCCAGAACGGGGACGACAGCTCCAACCGGGCCCGCGCCATCGAACTCGATCGCGGAAATGATTCCTTTCCCAACCCGGTGATCGAGATCTTCAAAGAAGACAAATGCTCTTCCCTGCCACGTGATGGGGAAAGGATCGGCGTAGAAGTGGTTTCCGGGATCGGCAAGGACGTTCCAGCGGGGCCCTGACAGATCTCCGGTCTGCCAGACGCCGGCACCATCATTGAAACGCCATCCGACATGCCAATGCGGGGCATAGCAGCAGAGGCGATAGATCTCCTTGGCGATCGATATCGCGAGGCCGCGCGCAACGTACGCCGCCGGCGGGCGGCCGTTGCCGGCTCGGGTGGGGCGTGCCAGCTGCGGCACGATGCGCGGCCGTCCCGACAGGATGGCCGCCACCATGGTCAGGGTTCGGGCCATGACCGTCTCGAGCGCGCCGCTCAGACCGGCCGCGATTTCCGCGGAGGGGTGGCCGCGATCGAGGACTGCGCCGTCGACCTCGTCGACGATTTCGATCACCGGCAGATCGCCGGCGAGGATGGCGGCAAGGGCTGCGTTTTCGCCTGCGGCTCCATTGAACAGCGGACGGAGATACTGCCGGGCCGAGCAGTTCGGATCCCGCGCGGCACCTGTGAAATCGACGATCACGTCTGGCGTGCCGGCGCGAGCCTGCATCCGGTCCCGACTGACGTTCAGCCTGTCGGTGCCGCTGTGCTTGCCCTTGTGCAACACCAAACGTTCCAGCTCGAACAGCATGTCGAGACCCGTCGGCCGCGGCTCCGCCGTTGCCGTCCATGCGATCTGGACCGGGACATCCCGGTCGTCGATCGACAGCGTCTCGCGGCCCATCCACCGCCGCGCATGCTCAATTTCACAGCGAAACTCGATGGTCATGCCGAGCCGATCCGTTTCAATGCGTCCCGATCAAATGACCTGGCCGAGAATCCGAACGTATTCCTCCACCATGGCGTCCACTGAATAGCGCAGCTTCAGACCTTTGGCGTTTTGTCGCAGCTCGTCGCTCAGTCGTTGGTCCGTCAGGAGCCTGGAGACGGCGGCCGACAGCTTGGCATGATCGGAGGCATCGACGAACAGCGCTGTCGGTTTTCCTTCGACGGACAAGACCTCGCGCAAGACCGGGAGATCGGTGACGACCGAGGGAACGCCGGCGTTTGCGGCCTCGACAGCGGCCAGGCCGAAGGTCTCCGCCTGCGTCGGAAATACGAACACGTCGAGAGCGGCGAGAAACTCCGCCATCTGGCGCGGGGTGATTTCGCCGAGCAGATGCAGCCTGTCCGATACTTTCAGTTCATCCGCCAACTGCCGCAGCCGGGCCTCGTCGGCTCCCTGGCCGGCCAGTGCGAGGTGCCAGGAGGGTTGATCCGGCAACAGACGTATCGCCGCGTCGAGCCGCTTGTGCGGGTGCAATCTTGCTGCGCAGCCGAGCAGGGTGCGATCCGGCGGCAGGTTGAATTTCTGTCGCGCGGCTTGCTTCGTCAGGGTGAGGGCCTTGTCGTCGAAGCCGTGCGGGACGTGCACCATGCGCGCGCGATAGGCCCTGGGGTAGCGCGAATACTCGCGCTGCATGTCCAGCGAGTTGAGCGTGATGCGGTCGAAGAAGCCGAGGCTGCCCATGACGATGTCGGCCATCCGGACCGGCCAGCTCATCGACAGCGCGGATGAAACCTGATTGGCGATGACAGGCGCGCGGCAGATCAGGCGCGCCACGCCGGCGCCGATGACATTGCCGAAGTGCTGAAACGTCAGAACGGCGTCGGGCCTGGTGGCCCTGATATGGCCGCCGAGCGTCCACAGCATTTGCAGCAGCGCCAGCGGATTTCCCGGCCGGCTCGACGCGCAATAGATCGTGTCGGGCGGCTCATCGAAGGAATCCGACTTGCGGAAAAAGAACAGATTGGTGACGCGATAACCGCGGGCGGTCAGCCCGGCGCCAAGCAGGCGCGAGATCTCCTGCGCACCGGCGTTCTCGGCCTGGGTCTGCACGAGAAGCACGTGCAGCTTTGGTCCGCTACCGTTGGGCGGCGGGAGTGCCGTCGCAGTCGTCTCGCCCAACGCCTTGCTTGGCTGATAATGGAGCACGGATCCCGACCCACTAGAGAAACGAATTTTTCACCTTCTTAACTCCGTATCTACCATGCGGGCATCGCGCGGACACCGACTAGCAAGAAACGGAGTTAATGCGTGCCCTGCCGCAAGGGCGTCGTTCACGAGGGAATTCCGCTCGTTTCCGACGGAGTGAAGAGGACGCGGGTAGCCGCCGATTAACCATCGATATTTGGGTTGGAGCGGGCCCACTGAGAGCGTGCGAAAGCGACTCTGCCGGTGCGCTGACGGCTGCCGGTGCGCTCTCCTTCATGCGGGACACGGGCGACATGTCCTGACGCTCTATTCGCCGGAGTCAGCACCACGGACCGCGTAGGCGCTAGGCTTGGATGCCGAGAAGCGCAAGAGGCCCAGAATCGAAGGATCGACCCCGGTTCGCCGGCGACAGAGGATGTTGAGGGCGATGGTCGCGAGCGCCAGCGACACAGTGGCCGAGATCGCGGCGCCAAGAACGCCGAGCCAGGGAATGAGGACGAGAAATCCCACCAGCCGCAGCGCTACGTTCCCGGCGATCACGGGGACATACTCGCGCTCATAGCCGGTCAGCTGCAAGATCGCCGCAGACGGACCGCCCGCCGCCTGGAACGCCGTTCCGATCGCGAGCACGATCAAGACCCAGTGCTGCGCAGCGAAATGCGGCCCGAACAGGTTGAGCAGATGGGGACCTCCAACCCAGATCAGGAGAAGTCCGCTGACCACGCACACCGCGGTCACTTCCGCCATGAGCCGCAACGTTCGCTCGAATTCCCGGTGATTCTTGCTGAAGTACAGCGACGGGAGCCGACGTGCGCCAAAACTGTACAGTGCGGCCGACAGCATGGCGAAGATGTTGGCCAGGCGCGAAGCGGCAAAGTAAATTCCGGCGGTCGCCGGGTCCAGCATCCAGTAGACCAGAATGACGTCGAAATACTGGTTCGCGGCTTCGAGGATGGATGCGGCCCAGAAATGAAGCGCGCTCGATCTCCAGCGCGACGTCTCGGACCCCGCCGCCGTGCCGCGGAAATCCGGCAGAACTCGCGCAATCGCGATGATCTGTGCAATCAGTCCGACCGACATGGCGATCGTCATCACAGCGATCAATTCGGCGGGATCGAGCTGGCGATGGCCGAACATGATTGCGAGCAGGAACAGCACGACGCTGACGCGCCAGAAGAACTCCCTGTTTCCTTCGCCCATGAGAATGCTGACCAGAGAGCGTGCGATCTGGCTGCCAAGCATCAGTCCCGCATTCACGGCAGTGTAGGCCGACACCGCGAGAACCAGCAGCCACGAGGCGCCTTTGATGTTCGCGCCGATCGCGATTGCGCCGATCGCAATCAACATCGCGACGGAGGAAATTTTGAGGCTCGACAGCAGCACGCCTTTGGTGAGATCGGGCTGATTTCCCACCCGATACTCGTTCAGGAATCGCACCAGCAGCGATTCCTGGCCCACCAGTCCGACGACCGCCGCCATCTGGGCTACCGAAAGCCAGGTCGCAAAGATGCCGAACCCATCGGGCGACATCGTTCGTGCCGCAAGCGAGAACAATGCGAACGCAAGCGCGCCGCTGCCAACCTTGAGAAGGATGGTTCCGGCAACACCGCGCGTCACGTCGCGCCGCATGAACTGGACGATGGATTCGATCATGAAAACTTAACGAGGCAACTTTCCCTGAAGAGACACTTTCCGATTACCTGCGACAGCCTAGCATGCCGAAAAACCGCGAGTGTTAATGGACGGCCTCCATGATCCTGCCGGCCGCGGCGACCTCGCGGCCATGCCTGTTGCTTCACTATGGAACAGCGCTGACCCCATTGTCCCAGATAGAGCAAAGTGCGGCCCGATCGCGTGGCGGCATGGCGCCGCATCGACGGCCAATGAGGCGAGACGGGCCGCTGGAATGCGGATTGGCTCGCCGGGATTGGTCATCCCGAGCAAGGCGCGTGCCGGATCTCATCGGGCCGGGCAGGTCTCCGCTGCATTAACCGAGATATCGAGAAATGATCGCGTTTGGTCCCGCGATGCGGGATCAGGCGAGAGAATTGCACGGGTAATCATCGTTGACCGTGGGAGCCTGGACCATGACGGCGGATAGCAACGTGACCGAGCCGATTGCCGCAGCCGGCCCTTTGACGATCGTCGCCGACATCGCGATCGTTGGCGGCGGCCTCGCGGGCTCGCTCGCGGCGGCCGTGCTCGCGCGGTCGGGGCATCGTGTCGCTCTCGTCGACAAGCGCGCGATCCATCCGGACGAGTTCCGGGTCGAGAAAATCGGCGGCCATCAGCTGGAGATGTTGCGCAAGCTGGGCTTCCTCGACGCGCTCGACAAGGTAGCCTGCAGATATGACCAGGTGCTCAATATCAGGGAAGGCAAGGTGGTCGATGTCAGCGTCGGCCGGGCTTACGGACTTCCATATGCGGATCTCGTCGCCATGGCGCGCAGTCAATTGCCTGATCCGTCGAGCCTGATCGTCGACGAGGTCACGGCCGTCAAATGCAGCGACGATGCTCAGCATGTCGAGCTTGCGTCCGGACGGCGTATAACTGCGCGCCTCGTCGTGCTGGCCACGGGCATGGCGGGCGTTCTCGGCTACAAGCTCGGCATCAAGCGGCGCGTGCTGGCGGAGCGCCATTCGGTCTCGTTCGGCTTCACGATCGCCCGCCGGGATGATGCGCCGTTCGACTTCGAGGCGTTGACCTGTTACGGCGAGCGCACGGCGGATGGCATCGATTATCTCAGCCTGTTTCCCGTGCGTGCCGGCATGCGGGCAAATCTCTTCATGTTCCGCGACCCGACCGATCCGATCATGCGCGAGCTGCGTCGCGAACCGGAAGCGACGGTTCTGCGCCTGCTGCCCGGATTGCGGCCTTACCTCGGCGACTTCCACGTGACCGACCGGGTGCAGAATTGGGTGATGGACCTGTCGGTCGTGGAAGGACATCTCCAGCCCGGCGTCGTTCTCATCGGCGATGCGTTCCAGACCAATTGCCCTGCCGCCGGCACGGGCGTTGCCCGCCTGCTGGTCGACGTCGACCGCCTCTGCACCGAATATGCGCCGCGTTGGCTAGTGACCGAGGGCATGAGCCGGGACAAGATTTCGGAATTCTATTCTGATCCCGACAAGGTCGCGGCGGACCAGCAATCACTGAAGATGGCGCACTTCCGGCAGGCCCTGACGTCCCGCAACGATATCGGCTGGGACGTGCGGCGGCGGCTGCACTTCCTGCGACGCAGGATCACCCACCGGGTCGATCAGATGCGGCCGGGCTGGCTTGCACATGTTCGAAGCGCGCTACGCGCCTGAGAGTCGCACCTGTCGGCGCCTCGCACCGGTCAGCGCGTGGGCGTTGAAGTTCGGGTCGGCAGGAACCTGAATTCCGACATTCGCTTGGCGGCCAGTTTGAGCCAGGGAGCCTGTTTCAGCGCGAACAAGGAAATGGCGCCCACGGTGCTGCCGGCCTGCGTGACCGTCCACATCGGCGAAGGCTGCGCGCCGAACTGCTTCTTGTAGGGCTCGTCGCCGATGGTGAAATCGAGCATCCGATCCCCGCGCTCGATGCAATCCTTCGCCACCTGCTCGAACATCAGTGCGCCCAAGGACTGGCTTTTGTATCCGGCAATGTCGAAGGCGCCCATGATCACGAGGAAGCTGCCTTGATGGCAGAGTCCGAGCACGGCCGCGATTACCTCGCCGTTCATCTTCATCGCATAGAGCCGGACAAAGGAGCCGAGGCCGCGGTGCGCCACGTCAGAATAGAAGCCGTAATATTCGGCGCGCTGGAGCAGATCGCCGTCGCCATGTGCCTGAAAGCGCGGCCCGCGAAATTTCCTCATGACATCCAGCACCTCGATGACGGAGGCGCTGTCGCTGCAGGATGAAAAACTCAAGTCCCCCTTCTTCTGGAGCTGCCGGGCTTTCTTTGCGAGCTCCTTCTGGTAGGAACGATCCAACGCACTGGCGCGCCATTGCTCGAACGGCGCGACGAGAACGGTGGCGTAGGCATTGGTCTCCATCGCTATGCGGCGGGGCGCAGCCAGAAGGTTCTCGATCGGAAGCCGTCCGTCCGGCAGCTTGGTCATCCGGAGCAGATCGAACGGGCGGACGAGGCACCGGAGCTCTGCGCACGCACTCTCGTCCTTGAGCAGCTCGGAAAATACCTGCGGGCTGCACACCGGCGCCAGATAGTCGGAAACGCGGAGGTCGGCGAATTCGACGGTCCGTATCGGGCCGCGCCGGATCCGCAGCAAGGGCAGCACCATCGCAAGGGCGCCCGTCGCGCGGTGGCGGACCACGACAACCAGAGGAGTTGCGCCCGCATGAGACGCGAGCCTGGTGTAGAGGGTGTCGAGCCAGAGCGGATGCTGGAACGCGGTGGCCGCCGAGTTGTCAAAGAGCTCTGCGTAGTCCGGCGACAGGAAGTCGAATCCCTGCTCGATGGCGATGTCGAATGTGTTGCTAGGTCTGTTCATACGCAACCAAGAAAACAGATGGCTCGGGATGGTCGATGGAGCCGGATCTACGCTCTATAGCAGGGTCGTTACGGCGGAGACACCGGCGGCGTGTGATTTGCATTAATCCTTCGAGCAAGGCTCGTATGGTTACCAAACCGTAAAATTCCTGATCGAGGGGCCTCGCGGCCGAAACAGCCACGACGGCGTCAACCCCTCTTGTCAAAAATATTCCCCTTTACCGAAATTCGGAAATGGCGTATATGTCGCCCATTCCGGCTCATCCTTGAGGGGCGATCTTGTGGTCGTCACGTTCGCGAGCCGGGCTTGCGGTGGACGCGGCAGCGTTCGG